>NZ_JBEPBF010000009.1:0-134476 GCF_040298985.1 Streptomyces sp. NPDC001093
GCCCGTCGGTCCGGTCGGCCCCGGCGCCCGGGCCCCGCGTGATGCGGGCGCGCCGCCAGAGCCGGCCGGCCTCGGTCGCCAGGCCCCGTGCGACACGCGCGCGCATGCCGGCCCGGCCGGGTGCCGCGGCCGGCTCCGCCTCCCCGGCCGGCTGGGCTTCTGCGGCCGTCGCGGGCCCTCCGGCTTCCTCCGAGCCGCTGTCCGTATCGTCTTCGCTCCCCGGCAGGTGGCCAGGCGTGTGGTGAGACACCCGGAGATCCTTCCGTGCGTGGCCCGGTGCCGGTGCGGAAGGCCTGGACCGGCACCATTCGACCGACAGTCACCCAAAGTAGTTGAGCGGTGCCGATCGTGCGCGGGGAGTAGTGCTACCGGGTGGTGGGGGCGGGGGGCACCCCGGGCATCACCGCTTGTCGGCCGCCACCGCGACCTCTCGGGCCCACCGGTAGTCGGCCTTGCCGCTGGGCGACCGCTGGATGGAGTCGGTGATCACCAGCTGGCGGGGGATCTTGTAGCCGGCCAGCCGGGTACGGCAGTGGGTCTGGATGTCGGCCAGCGAGGGCTGCGCGGCACCCTCGCGCAGCTGCACCACGGCCGCCACATGGTTGCCCCAGGTGACGTCCGGGACTCCGGCGACCAGCGCGTCGTACACATCCGGATGCGCCTTGAGCGCCTGCTCGACCTCCTCCGGATAGACCTTCTCGCCCCCGGTGTTGATGCACTGCGAGCCCCGGCCCAGCACGGTGACCACGCCGTCCTCGTCGACCGTCGCCATGTCGCCGAGCAGGACCCAGCGCTGCCCGTCCTTCTCGAAGAACGTCTCGGCGGTTTTCCGCGGGTCGTTGTAGTAGCCGAGCGGGACATGGCCGCACTGGGCGACCCGGCCGATCCCGCCCGCGGCGACCGGCTCGTGCGTCACCGGATCCACCACGCGGGTACGGGAGTTGACTCGCAGGCGGAAGCCGCGCTCGGGGCCCGAGTCCTCCGTCGCCGTACCGTTGAAGCCGGACTCGGAGGAACCGAAGTTGTTGAGCAGCATGGCGTTCGGGACCAGCTCCCGGAACTGCCGGCGCACCGTCTCCGACATGATCGCGCCCGATGAGGACACGCTGAACAGGGCCGAGCAGTCCGTGCCCTTGAGCGGCCCGCTCAACGCGTCGATCAGCGGCCGGAGCATGGCGTCGCCGACCAGCGACACGCTGGTGACCCTCTCCTTCTCGACGGTCCGCAGTACCTCCTCCGGCACGAACTTGCGGTGTACCACGACGCGTTGGCCGAAGTTGAAGCCGATGAACGCCGTCAGCGTGGAGGTGCCGTGCATCAGCGGGGGAGTGGGGAAGAAGGTGATCCCGGAGCCCCCGGCGGCGACCCGCTCGGCCAGCTCCTCCGGTGTCTTCACCGGCTCCCCGGTCGGCGCCCCGCCGCCGAGCCCCGCGAAGAACAGGTCCTCCTGCCGCCACATCACGCCCTTGGGCATACCGGTCGTGCCGCCGGTGTAGATGATGAACTGGTCGTCGGCGGAGCGGGCCGGGAAGCCCCGGGCCGGCGAACCGGCTGCCTCCGCGTCGCCGAACGGCACCGCCCCGCGCACCCCGGCCGTCTCCGGGCCCACCCGCAGCAGGTGCCGCAGCATCGGCGCCCGCGGCAGCGCCGCCGCCACCCGGTCGGCGAACTCCGCGTCGAAGACCAGGGCGACCAGATCGGCGTCCCGGTAGAGATACACCAACTCCTCCTCGACATAGCGGTAGTTGACGTTGACCGGGACGATCCGCGCCTTCAGGCAGGCCAGCACCGTCTGCAGGTACTCGACGCCGTTGTACAGATGCAGGCCGAGGTGTTCTCCGGGCCGTATTCCGCTGTCCAGGAGGTGGTGGGCGATGCGGTTGGCGGCGGCGTCGAGCTGCGCGTAGGTCAGGCGGCGCTCCGCGCCGGTGCCGGGATGGTCGACGTACACGAGCGCCTCGCGGTCCGGGACCACGTCGACGACCGACTCGAACAGGTCGGCAAGGTTGTACTCCACCGCTCCTCCTGACCCCGATCGTGCCCGGATACGTCCGCTAGCCGGTCATCAGAGCAAAGGGCGCCGCAACTGTGAAGGCCTGGCGCCAAACAAATCTGACTGTCTGTCAGAAAACCTCGGAAGCTCCCTTGAAGTGCCTCGCCGCCTACTGCAACCTGTTCTCGTTCTCACCGAGGGGAGACAAGCCCATGGGCGGGACGGAACACCTCACCGTGCGGCGCGAGGGCGCCACACTCGTGCTCACGCTCAACAGGCCCGACGCCAGGAACGCGCTCTCGCTGCCGATGCTCGTCGGCCTGTACGACGGCTGGCTGGAGGCCGACGCGGACGACGAGATCCGTTCGATCGTGCTCACCGGCTCCGGTGGCTCCTTCTGCGCCGGAATGGACCTGAAGGCGCTGGCCGGGAAGGGGATGGAAGGGGAGCAGTACCGCGACCGGCTCAAGGCCGACCCGGACCTGCACTGGAAGGCGATGCTGCGCCACCACCGCCCGCGCAAACCGGTCATCGCCGCCGTCGAGGGGTACTGCGTCGCCGGCGGCACCGAGATCCTGCAGGGCACCGACATCCGGGTCGCGGGCCGGTCCGCGACCTTCGGCCTGTTCGAGGTCCGGCGCGGCCTGTTCCCGATCGGTGGCTCCACCGTCCGGCTGCAGCGCCAGATCCCGCGCACCCACGCCCTGGAGATGCTGCTCACCGGACGGCCGTACAGCGCCCGGGAGGCCGCGGACATCGGACTGATCGGCCATGTCGTCCCCGACGGCACCGCCCTCGGCAAAGCCCTGGAGATCGCCGAGCAGATCAACGCCTGCGGCCCGCTCGCCGTCGAGGCCGTCAAGGCGTCGGTGTACGAGACCGCCGAGATGACGGAGACCGACGGGCTCGCGGCCGAACTCGCGCGCGGCTGGCCGGTCTTCGACACCGCCGACGCCAAGGAAGGCGCCCGCGCCTTCGCGGAGAAGCGGCCCCCCGTCTACAAGCGTGCCTGAACCGCCGAAGGAGACCTCCAGGATGCCCGAAGTCCTCAAAGCGCCCCTCGTCGTGGAATTCCCCTTCACCCGCTCCCTCGGCCCCGTCCAGAGCGCCTTCCTCACCGGCCTGCGCGAACGTGTCGTCCTCGGCGTGAAGACCGCCGACGGACGCACCCTCGTCCCGCCCGTCGAGTACGACCCCGTGACCGCCGAGGAGCTCCGTGACCTGGTGGAGGTCGCCACCACGGGCACCGTCAGCACCTGGGCGTGGAACCACGAGCCGCGCCGCGGCCAGCCCCTCGGCACCCCCTTCGCCTGGGTCCTGGTCCGGCTCGACGGCGCCGACACCGCCCTGCTGCACGCCCTCGACGCCCCCGGCCCCGACTCCGTGCACACCGGAATGCGGGTCCGCATCCGCTGGGCCGCCGAACACACCGGCGCCATCACCGACATCGCCTGCTTCGAGCCGTACGACGGAGAGCCCCACCGACCTGGTGGCCACACCGGCGAGTTCGAGGACCCGCTCACCGGAATCGTCGCCCCGGCCCGACTGGACTACTCCTACTCACCCGGCCGCGCCCAGTCCGCCTACATCGACGCCCTCTCCGAACAGCGGACCGTCGGTGAACGCTGCCCCTCCTGCCGCAAGGTGTACGTCCCCCCGAGGGGGGCGTGCCCCACATGTGGTGTGGCCACGAAGGAACAGGTCGAAGTAGGTCCCCGCGGCACGGTCACCACCTTCTGCATCGTCAACATCAAGGCGAAGAACCTCGACATCGAGGTGCCCTACGTCTACGCGCACATCGCTCTCGACGGCGCCGACCTCGCCCTGCACGCCCGGATCGGCGGCATCCCCTACGACCAGGTGCGCATGGGTCTGCGCGTGGAGCCCGTGTGGACCGAGGGCGCGCGCTACCCCGACCACTACCGGCCCGCCGGTGAACCCGACGCCGACTACGACACCTACAAGGAGCTGCTGTGACCAGGGAGATCGCGGTCGTCGCCTTCGCCCAGACCGACCACCGGCGCTCCACCGAGGAGTCCTCCGAGGTCGAGATGCTCATGCCGGTCCTGCACGAGGTGCTGGCACAGACCGGCCTGCGGACCGCCGACCTCGGCTTCACCTGCTCCGGCTCCAGCGACTACCTCGCCGGCCGCGCCTTCTCCTTCACCCTCGCCCTCGACGGCGTCGGCGCCTGGCCGCCGATCTCCGAGTCGCACGTCGAGATGGACGGCGCCTGGGCGCTGTACGAGGCCTGGACCAAGCTCCTCACCGGCGACGCCGACACCGCGCTCGTCTACTCGTACGGCAAGTGCTCGCCCGGCTCGGTCCGCGACGTCCTCACCCGTCAGCTCGACCCGTACTACGTCGCTCCCCTGTGGCCCGACTCCATAGCCCTCGCCGCCCTCCAGGCACAGGCCCTCATGGACGCCGGCCACACCGACGAACCCGCGCTCGCCGCCGTCGGTGCCCGCAGCCGCGCGGATGCGGAAACCAACCCGCACGCCCAGCTCAAGGGGCAGGTGCCGCAGGGCGACTACGTCGTACGGCCGCTGCGCACCGGCGACTGCCCGCCGGTCGGCGACGGCGCGGCCGCCGTGATCCTCGCGGCGGGGGAGCGGGCCCGCCGGCTGTGCGAGCGGCCCGCCTGGATCCGCGGCATCGACCATCGCATCGAGGCCCACGCCCTCGGCGTCCGCGACCTCACCGACTCACCCTCCACCCGGCTCGCCGCCGAGCGGGCCGGTGCCTTCGAACGCCCCGTCGACACCGCCGAGTTGCACGCACCGTTCAGCTCCCAGGAGGTGGTCCTGCGCCGGGCCCTCCGCCTCGGCGACGACGTCCGCGTCAACCCCTCCGGCGGGGCGCTCGCCGCCAACCCCGTCATGGCCGCCGGGCTCGTGCGCATCGGCGAGGCCGCCGCCCGCATCCACCGCGGTGAGTCCGACCGTGCCCTCGCCCACGCCACCTCCGGCCCCTGCCTGCAGCAGAACCTGGTCGCCGTACTCGAAGGGGATCCACGATGAGCAAGGAACCCGTGGCCGTCGTCGGCATCGGCCAGACCAGGCACGTCGCCGCCCGCCGGGACGTCTCGATCGCCGGACTCGTCCGCGAGGCGGCACAAAGGGCGCTGGAAGACGCCGAGTTGACCTGGGGCGACATCGACGCCGTCGTCATCGGCAAGGCACCCGACTTCTTCGAGGGCGTGATGATGCCCGAGCTGTACCTCGCCGACGCGCTGGGCGCCGTGGGCAAACCCATGCTCCGGGTGCACACCGCGGGCTCCGTCGGCGGGTCCACCGCGCTCGTGGCCGCGAACCTGGTCGCCGCCCGCGTCCACGGCACCGTCCTCACCCTCGCCTTCGAGAAGCAGTCCGAGTCCAACGCCATGTGGGGCCTGTCCCTGCCGATCCCCTTCCAGCAGCCCCTGCTCGCCGGTGCCGGCGGCTTCTTCGCCCCTCATGTGCGCGCCTACATGCGGCGCAGCGGCGCCCCCGACACCGTCGGCTCCCTCGTCGCCTACAAGGACCGGCGCAACGCCCTGAAGAACCCGTACGCCCACCTCCACGAGCACGACATCACCCTGGAGAAGGTCCAGGCCTCGCCCATGCTGTGGGACCCCATCCGCTACTCCGAGACCTGCCCCTCCTCCGACGGCGCCTGTGCCATGGTCCTCACCGACCGCGCCGGAGCCGCCCGCGCGCCCCGGCCGCCCGCCTGGATGCTCGGCGGCGCCATGCGCAGCGAGCCGACCCTGTTCGCGGGCAAGGACTTCGTCTCCCCGCAGGCCGGCAAGGACTGTGCCGCCGACGTCTACCGGCAGGCCGGCATCGCCGACCCGCGCCGGGACATCGACGCCGTCGAGATGTACGTGCCGTTCTCCTGGTACGAGCCCATGTGGCTGGAGAACCTGGGCTTCGCGGAGGAGGGCGAGGGCTGGAAGCTCACCGAGTCCGGGGTGACCGAACTCGACGGCGACCTGCCCGTCAACATGTCGGGCGGAGTGCTCTCCACCAACCCCATCGGCGCCTCCGGCATGATCCGCTTCGCCGAGGCCGCCCTCCAGGTGCGCGGCCAGGCCGGAGAACACCAGGTGGACGGCGCCAGGAAGGTCCTCGGGCACGCCTACGGCGGCGGGTCGCAGTTCTTCTCCATGTGGCTCGTGGGAACACAGCCCCCGGACGCCTGAAAGTCCTCCCCACGTGGCCTGTTGGGCATCGTGAGCGGTCGCTAGGCTGACCCGCGGACGACGAACCGGGAGGAGCACGGACGTGGCCGAGACCACCACCCAGCACAAGCCGCTCGCGGGCTGGGACAAGCCGGAGCTGGACCTCAGCAAGGCCGAGTGGCAGTCCAGCAGCCGAGGTCTGGGCGATGTCCAGATCGCCTTTGTCGAGGGCTTCATCGCGATGCGCAACAGCGGCCGTCCGGAGAGCCCCTCCCTGATCTTCACGCCGGCGGAATGGGGCGCTTTCGTCTCCGGAGCCCGGGAAGGGGAGTTCGACCTCACCTGAGCCGGGTCCACCTGACCTGAACCGGGGGTGTTCCGACCCGATTTCCGGACACGCGACCAACAGGGCCCCGCGGCGGCCGACGCCTGCGTCAGGCTGGCCCGGCAAGGGGAAGGTCGTGTTCCGAAAGGTGAGGGACGATGAGCACTGCGCCGGTCATCGCCGCGGTCGACGGCTCCGACGACAGCCTGCGCGCGCTGGAGTGGGCCTTCGACGCCGCCCGCCGCCGCGCCGCACCGCTGCGGGTCGTGCACGTACGGCAGTACGCCGCCTGGGGCCAGGCCGATGTGCTGGTCGCCGCACAGCCCGAGGTGGAGGGCGATCCGGTGCTCGACGACGTGCACGCCCGGCTCGCGGACCGCGGCGCGGAAACCGCCGTCGAGTACGTCGCCCTGGAGGGCGTACCGGGCGCCGTCCTGCCGGAACTCGGCGCCGACGCCCAGCTGTTGGTGCTCGGCTCCCGCGGCCGTGGCGGCTTCGCCAGCCTGCTCCTCGGCTCCAACGGGCTCGCCGCCGCCCGGGACGCCGAATGCCCGGTGGTCGTCGTACCCCGGCCCGGTCGGCAGGTGCACGGCGAGGGTCCGGCCGAGCCCGGGCCCCGGGTGGTGGTCGGCCTGCACGCCGACAGCCCCGACGAGGCCACCCTCGCCTTCGCCTTCACCGAGGCCGCTCTGCGCGGCGCGCGCGTCCAGGTGATCGCCGCCTATCCGTGGCCGGTGCAGACCTGGTCCGCCCCCGGCCAGCTGGTGCCGCCCCAGGTCGACCAGGGCGCCGTCGAGAACGAGACCCGCGCCCTAGCCGAGGGCTTCCTCGCGCCCCACCGCGAGCGGCACCCCGAGGTCCGCGCCGATGCCGAGGCGCTGCCCGGAGACGCGGCCGGCCATCTCGTCGCCGCCTCCAAGGACGCCGAGCTGGTCGTCGTCGGCCGGCACCGGCGGCGCCTGCTCGCACCGGCCCGCATGATGGGCTCGGTCACCCAGGCGGTCCTGCTGCACGCGGCGAGCCCGATCGCGGTGGTGCCCCCGGTACCGCCGCAGGAGTGAGAGCGCCGAGCCCGGGCAGCACCGAGGCCGGGTCGGCCACGGTTCCGCCACGTCCGGCGCTGTGCACGCCGCCCCGCGCCCGCGCCCTGCCGGCGGTGCGGCGACCAGGACATCAGGGTCGTCGCGCGCAGCGCCACGGAGTTGCGCGAGGGGTTGCGACACCATCGCCGGCAGCGGCCGCCTCTGACACAAGGTCAGCCACGGTCGGTCATGGTGGCCGACGACGCTGCCGGGGCCGTCTTCATGGCGGCCCCACACATGTCCGGCGCGCCCAGTCCGCCCCTAGCCTCCTGCGCGTCCACCCACAGCCGGAGGAACCCGTATGCCGACCACACCGCACAGACGGCCCATCCGCCGAGCTCTACTCCCCGCACTCTCGCTTACCGCGGCCTGCCTGCTCCTGACCACCCCCGCCACGGCGGCACCCACCGGCACACCGGACGACCACTGTGCCGAGCTCACCCATCTCCGGGTGCCCGGCGCCGCCCACCAGCAGGCCGACTGCCTGGACGAGCTGACCACGGCCGGCACCGTGGCCTCCGGCCACACCGACCCGGCCGACTACGCCGGACTCACCCCCAGGAATCTGCCCACGCCCGGCGGCGTACCCGGCATCCAGATCGACGGCTACTTCCCGGACACCTCCACCACGAACACGAACCACGGCTGGAACCACGACTCCCAGTTCGTCGTCCGGCTGCCCGACCACTGGAACGGCGGCCTGGTCGTCGCCGGAACGCCCGGCAACCGCGAGCAGTACGCGAACGACAAGGCCATCTCCGACTGGGTGATCGCCCGCGGCTACGCCTACGCCGCCACCGACAAGGGCAACACCGGCACCGCCTTCTACCGCGACGGCGAGCGGCCCGGCGACGCCATCGCCGAATGGAACACCCGCCTCACCCAGCTCACCCGTGCGGCCCGCGCCGTGGTCGCCCAGCGCTACCACCGCCCCCCGGCCCGCACCATCGCCACCGGCCTGTCCAACGGCGGCTACCTGGTCCGCTGGCAGTTGGAGAACCACCCCGAGCTGTACGACGGCGGAGTCGACTGGGAAGGCACCCTCTGGCGCGCCGACGGCCCCAACCTGTTCACCTTCCTGCCGCAGGCCCTGCGCAACTACCCCACCTACGCCGCCGGCGGCGTAGGCGCCGCCCGGGCCGAGGCCACCCTGCACCGGGCCGGCTTCCCGGCCGGCTCGGAGTTCCTGTGGCCGTACCACTACCAGGTCTACTGGGACCTCACCCAGCGCATCTACCGGGAGGAACTCGACCCCGGCTACGACGGGGCCACCGAGGCCGGCACCCCGTTCTGCGCCTCCGGCACACCGGGCTGCGACGCCGACTACGACTACGCGGCGCGGCCCGCCGCCGTCCACCGCGCCGTCCAGCGGATCGCCCTCACCGGACGCCTCGGCAAACCGCTGATCACCATCCAGGGCACCCTCGACGTGCTGCTGCCGATCAGCCAGGACTCCGATGTCTACGCCCGCATGGTCCACGCGGCCGGGCGCGGCGCCCTGCTGCGCTGCTACCGCATCGAGGACGGCACCCACACCGACGCACTCGTCGACGCCTTCCCCGACCGACTCCGCCCGATGGTGCCCTGCCACCACTCGGCCTTCGAGGCCCTGGAACGCTGGCTCTCCGGCACGGCCCTCCCACCCGCCGACCACACGGTCCCGCGCCCGCCCGGCGCCACCGCATCCACGCTCCTCACCGACTGCCCCCTGAGCTGAGCGGCAGTGCCTCGAGGAGCGACCAGCCACAACGGACCCGCAGCCGGCCGGGAGACCCCACCCCGGTCCTTCCGGCGGAGCCGCTCCGCACTTCCGGCGGAGCCCACGTACCATGGCCGCATGTCGTTCCTCCGCCGCCGCAGCGCCACCCCAGCCGGACCCGACTTCGACGTGCTGGCCATGGACCCGGGCGACTGGCCGGGCAACCTCGGCGCGGGTCTGCTGCCCGCGCCCGACGGCACCTGCCAGGGCGTCTTCCTGCGCTACGACCTCTTCGGCGGCCGCGGTCCCGCCATGATCATCGGCAACCTTCCCGAGGGCTCCCCGGCCCGCGAGGTCGCCAACGGCGAGATCCCCTTCGAGGTGGGCCAGCTGCTGCTCGCGCTGGAGAACGACGAGGATGTCACCGTCGTCGGTGTCGAGGACACCCCCGTCCTCCAGGGCGACAACCTCCTCATCGTGCGGCGGCTGAAGCTGTCCGAGTCCCGGATCTCCTGCGTCCAGTTCGACCGCAGCGACGGCGTCCTCGTCACCATCGCCGCCTGGGACCGCCCCATCACCGACGACCTGTACGCCCTGCTGAAGCCGCTCCCGGCGGAGCTTTTCCAGCAGGGCTGAGGCCGCCCGCGCCGGTCAGCCGGCCGAGCCCTCGAGGGTCACGTCCGCGGCGCGGACGAAGGCCACCCGGTGGCCGTACTGGATCTCGTAGTACAGGTCCTTGCCCATCACGACCCGGTGCGAGTCGGTGGTGAAGGTGACCGAGTAGTAGTACTCGCCCGGCACCTCGTCACCGACCACGTACTTCTGCCCGGCCGGGATCGTGTACGGCAGCGGGACGACCGACTGCACGGGGACACCCGCCGGGTAGGCCTCCTTCTCCGGGTAGGCCCTGCCGTACACCGGGACGTCGGCCAGGCCCTCCTTCGGGGTGATCACCACACCCTTGGCGGGCACCGCCGTCGGAGCCTTGCGCGGGTTCTCGAACCAGGCCTTCTGGCCCAGGTACCAGATCGCGGTCCAGTCGCCCCAGCGGTCGGCGACCGCGTACTGCTGACCGGTGGCGACCCGGGAGGACAGGTCGTTCACATCGATGGTCGGGTCCTTCTTCAGCCCGATGTCCTTGATCAGGGGCGCGTTCACGTCGTGGTCCGCGTACAGCCGCACCTCGTCGGAGCCGTGTGCCGTGCAGGGCTCGCCGCCGGTGGTGCAGCCCGTGTACGCCGGCTGGTTCGTGGCGTAGTCCGGCAGGATCGTCACCAGTCCGGACTTCTTGCCGGCGGTCCTCTTGAACGGGTGGCCCAGCAGCTGGAAGTAGTGCCGCCAGTCCCAGTACGGGCCCGGGTCCGTGTGCATGCCGGGGATGGTGGACGTGGTCGGGCCGGGCACGTTGTCGTGGCCCAGGATGTGCTGCCGGTCCAGCGGGATGTCGTACTTCCGGGCCAGGTACTTCACCAGCCGGGCCGAGGAGCGGTACATCGCCTCGGTGTACCAGGCGTCCGGGTTGGCGAGGAATCCTTCGTGCTCGATGCCGACGGACCGGGCGTTGATGTCCCAGTTGCCCGCGTGCCAGGCCACGTCCTTCGCCTTCACGTGCTGGGCGATCAGACCGTCCGTGGAGCGGATCGTGTAGTTCCACGACACGTAGGTCGGGTCCTGGATCAGATTCAGCACTCCGTCCCAGGCGCCCTCCGTGTCATGGATGATGATGTACTTGATGCTCTGCGACACCGGCCGGTCGCCGAGGTCGTGGTTGCCGTAGTTTCCGTTCCCGAACTGCGCGTACGGCGCCCAGACCGCCTCGCAGGACACCGAACTCGGGCACTCGACGCCGTCCGTGGGCAGCGTGCCCAGTCCGGTCCGCCGCAGCTGGGCGGTGTCGGCGGTCAGCCGCGGCCGGGCGGCGAGCGCGACCAGCTGGCCGTCGTCCGTGACGCGCTCCTCGCCGGTGCGCAGGACGTCGTACACGTCGTCGGCGTACGCCGCCGCGGTCGCCCTGTCGTCGGCGCCGGAGAAGCGGGCCACCGCGCCGTACCAGTCGGCCGGGTCGGCGCTCAGTGGCGCGCCCAGTTCCTTCTGCGCGGCGGCGAGGAGGGCGGCGCCGCCGGCCACGTTGGCCGCCGGGTCGGTGCGCAGTTCCTCGGCCCTCAGGCCGGTCAGTTGCGCCGCCTTCGGCAGCGTCTTCAGGCGGGCGGGGAGCGCGGACTCGGCCGGCACCTTGACGGCGGGGTGCACGGCGGCGCGTTCGCCGTCGCCGCGGGCGTCCTCCGTGCCCTCGGCGTTGTGCTCCGTGGTGGCGATCGCGGTGCGGGCGTCCGTGAGGTGCATCGGACCGTAGCCGCCGGACACGCTGGGCGCGCCGGCGTGCCAGTCCCAGCGGGACTGCAGGTAGGAGACGGCCAGCAGGACGCTCTGCGGCACGTGGTACTCGGCCGCGGCGGTGGCGAAGGCGTGCTGCAGCCGGCCCGCGGAGGAGTCCGCGGCGCTCTGGGCGGGGGCCGCGCCGAGCAGCGGCAGCAGCAGGGCCGCCGAGGCGAGCGGGCCGACGGCTCGCCGCAGTTGTCCGGGGCCGGGTGCGGTCGTGGAATCAGTGGCGGAACCTCGCAATGCGGCCTCCTGTGACGGGCGGGCGTGGCGGGGCGTGCGGCGCCGAGCTGGGTCAGTGGTACCGGCTGGCCGACGATCCGTCAATGATGCATTCAGGACGGCGATTTCCCATGTCACGAAGGGTTTTCGGCGAGTTTCTCGACGGCGGTGCGCGGGCCTGCGGGGCGTCACTGGTGTACACCAGTGGCCGCCCGGGCCCGGACACACGAAGGTCCGCGGTGCGCCGCCGCTCTGGCGCACCGCGGAACCGTCGTCCCCGTCAGCGAGTACCGACCGCCGCTCGGACGGCCTTGCGGGCCATCTGGCAGTCGTCGTGCAGCCGCCTGAGCAGCAGCCGCTGTTCCTCGCCGGACGGCGCAGCACCGGGGTGGGCCAGGCCCGGTGCCGCCGGGGCCACCTCGTGCATCGAACGCTGCACGGCGGTCTCGTAGGTACGGATCTCCCGGGTCAGCACCAGCATCAGGTTCACCAGGAAGGCGTCCCTGGAGGCCGGGCCCGCCGACTGGGCGATCTGGCTGATCTGCCGTCGGGCCACCGGCGCGTCCCCGAGGACCAGCCACAGCGTCGCCAGGTCGTACCCCGGCAGGTACCAGCCCGCGTGCTCCCAGTCCACCAGCACTGGACCGGCCGGTGACAGAAGGATGTTCGACAGCAGGGCGTCGCCGTGGTTGAACTGGAGCATGCCGTGCCGGCCCACCTCGTGGGCGATGCCGTGCAGCAGCTTCTGCAGATCCCCGAGGTCCCGGTCCGTGAGCAGGCCCAGCTCGTGGTACCGGGAGATCCGGGCGCCGTAGTCCAGGGGCATGTCGAAGGTGCCCGCCGGGGGCCGCCAGGCGTTCACCCGGCAGACCGCGCCCAGCGCGGCCCGGATGTCCGGACGGGGCGGCGCCTCCGCCGGATGGCGCTGCAGCGCCGCCACCCGGCCCGGCGCCCGCTCGATGACCAGGGTGCAGTTGTCCGGGTCCGCCGCGATCAGCCGGGGCACGCGGACCGGTGGCCGGTGCCGGACGAACGAGCGGTATGCGGCTATCTCGTGGCGGAACCGCTCGGCCCAGGCGGGCGAGTGGTCCAGGAGACACTTGGCCACGGCCGCGCCGCGCCCGGTCGTCCCGACGAGGAGGACGGACCGTCCGCTGCGCCGCAGCACCTGCACCGGGGTGAACTCCGGACAGATCCGGTGCACCGATGCGATCGCGGTGCGCAGCTGCGCGCCCTGGGGACCGGACAAGTCGAGTCTCCCGCTGAGCGGTTGGGTACCGACCTGGCCCGGTACCCGCCGGAGCCGCCCGGCGACCGGCACGGGGCCGCCCGGACGCGCCGCCGGGTCCAGGTACGGCCCGCCGCCCGCGGGGCGGGAACGCAGCGGCCGGGGCGGGGCGGACACGGAGGACGATGCTGCGTACATGGGAGATACAGATCCCTTCGTGTGCCTGCGGTGCCTGCCTGTGGTGCGTGCTCGGGGCACATGCGCGGGGCCGGGGCACGGGAGAGCCCGTACTCCGTTCGCATGCACTGCGAGCGTGCGCCTGCCCGGCCCGGCCGCCCGGGTGCACCCTGGGGAATGCACCCGTCAGCTCGGGAAGCCGAGCGGCGACCGGGTCGGGGTGGCGCGTTCCTACTCGACACCCGATGCCCAGTGGCACACCATCTGGCGGACCCTGGCGAACCCTGGCGAATAGTCGCCCGGCAACCTGCACCGGGCTACTGTCAACTCAGCCGAGAACCTGGGGGCTTGACGTGAGCGGACAACCCAACACCCGCCTTGCGGACCTGTTCGGCCTGGCCGGCTGGTCCAAGGGCGAACTCGCGAGGCTGGTCAACAAGCAGGCGGCGGCCATGGGCCACCCCCAGCTGTCGACCGACACCTCCCGGGTCCGTCGGTGGATCGACATGGGAGAGATCCCGCGCGATCCCGTACCGCGGGTGCTGGCAGCCCTGTTCACCGAGCGTCTCGGCCGTGTCGTGACCATCGAGGACCTCGGTCTGGTACGGCACGGGCGTACGGGGAAACGGCAGGGCGACGGGATCGAGGAACATCCCGACGGCGTGCCGTGGGCGCCCGAACGGACCGCCGCGGTCCTCACCGAATTCACGGGAATGGACCTCATGCTCAACCGACGCGGCTTGGTGGGCGCGGGTGCCGCGCTCGCCGCGGGATCCACACTCAGCAGCGCCATGTACGACTGGCTGCACACCGACCCGGCCCTGAAGGCCGACGCCCCTGTCCTCGACGACCCCCTGCACGCCGACCCCGCTGGGTTCGACCGCTATGAGGCCGCCCCCATCGGGTCGCAGGAGATCGAGGAACTGGAGCGCTCGGTCGAGGTGTTCCGCGCCTGGGACGCGGCCCGTGGCGGCGGGCTTCAGCGCAAGGCGGTCGTGGGCCAGCTCAACGAGGTGGGCGGCATGCTCGCCTACCACCATCCACCCCATCTCCAGCGGCGCCTGTGGGGCGTCGCCGCCAACCTCGCCGTCCTCGCCGGGTGGATGTCGCACGACGTCGGCCTGGAGCCCACGGCGCAGAAGTACTTCGTCATCGCCGCCCATGCCGCCCGCGAGGGCGGAGACCGGCCGCGCGCCGGTGAGGCCCTGTCCCGGGCGGCCCGGCAGATGGTGCACCTGGGCCGGCCCGACGACGCCCTGGACCTGATGAAACTCGCCCAGGACGGCGCCGGCGACCGGCTGCAGCCACGCACGAAGGCGATGTTCCACACCATCGAGGCCTGGGCGCAGGCCTCCATGGGCAAGGGCCAGGCGATGCGCCGCACGCTCGGCCAGGCGGAGGACATGTTCGTCGCCGACCGGGGCGACGGCGAACCGCTGGACTGGATGCAGACCTTCAAGGACGAGGACCTGTACGGCATGCAGGCCCTCGCCTACCGCACGCTGGCCGAGTTCGACCCGAGCGCGGCCGTGCACGCCCAGCACTATGCGGAGAAGGCCCTGTCCCTGCGCGTCGACGGGCGCGAGCGGTCGAAGATCTTCGACCATCTGTCCATGGCCTCGGCCTGTTTCATCGCCGACGACCCTGAACAGGCCGACCGCTACGCCCGGCTGGCCCTGATGTCGATGGGCTCGAACTCCTCCCGTCGCACCTGGGACCGGCTGCGGCAGATGTACCGGCTGACCGCGGAGTACTCGGGCTATCCCAGGATCCACGAACTGCGGGAGGAGATCCGGCTCGCGCTGCCCAAGCCGAGGGCCAAGGGCCCGGGCAGCGCACAGGCGTGAGCGCACAGGCACCACGCCTGTGCGCTGGATGACCTCGACAACTCCCCATTCAGCTCATGCGGTGACCCTGGCGACGAGCACACAGGCGTCGTCCTCGCGTCCGGCTCCGCCGAACTCCTCGACCACCGCCCGCAGGCAGTCCTGCGCGGTGCGCGCCGCGCCGAACCGCGGGGCGAGGGCGAGCAGGCGGTCCACGGCCGTGCTCGGGCTGTGCCCCGGCACCAGCCCGTCGGTGTGCAGCAGCAGGAGGTCGCCCGGCCGGAGGGCTTCTTCGGCCTGCCCGTAGACGGCGCCCGAGGTGGCGCCGAGCAGGACGCCTTCCGGTGCGTTCAGCACGCGCCCCGTCCCGTCGCGGTACAGCAGCGGGGCGGGGTGTCCTGCCTGCGCCCAGACCAGGGCGTGGGTCTCGGGCCGGTAGCGGCAGCAGACGGCGCTGCCGAGGGCCGGCTGTACGGTGGCGTCCAGTAACTGGTTGAGCATGCCGAGCAGTTCACCGGGCGGGCTGCCGGCCAGGGCCATCCCGCGTACGGCACCGAGCAGCATCGCCATCCCGGAGGCGACGGCCACCCCGTGCCCGGTGAGGTCGCCGACGCTCAGCAGGGTGTCGCCGTCGGACAGCTCCAGCGCGTCGTACCAGTCGCCGCCGAGCGGTGTGGTCGTCGCCGCGGGGAGGCGGCGGGCGGCGAGGTCGAGGGTGCGCGGCCCCTGGTGCGGGAGCCGCAGGGAGCCGCGCCATGGCGGTAGCACGGCTTCCTGCAGCTCGACCGCGATCCGGTGCTCGGTCTGCTCCTGCCGGCGCTGACGCTGCAGCGAGTCACGGGTCTCGCTCACCGTCCGCCGGCAGCGGCGCAGTTCGCTGACGTCGCGCAGCACGGCCCACATCGAGGAGGTGCCGCCGTCGGCGCCGAGCACGGGTTCGCCCATCATGTGCACCGCCCGTACGGAGCCCTCGGCCCGTACGACGCGGAACTCGCCGTCGATGGGTTTGCCGTCGACCAGGCAGTCCGTCACCATCGCGGTCAGTTTCGGCCGGTCCTCCTCCAGTACCAGCGAGGGCAGTTCGTCCAGGGTGAGGGCGGGGGCGTCCGGGTCCAGGCCGAGGATCTGGTACAGCTCCCCGGACCAGGTCGCCTCGTCCGTCAGCAGGTTCCACTCCGCGCTGCCGACACGGCTGAGCAGCGAGCCGCTCGGGGCGGCGGCGGGCGCCGGCCGGAGGGCGGGTGCCTCCACCGGTTCGGCGGGTTCGGCGGCCGGTCCGTCCCGGAGCTGGGCCAGATGGGCGTCCAGGTCGTCCAGTTGGTGCAGCGCGAGGTCGTACAGGGCGCGCTGCCAGCGTTCCTCCGGGTCCGCACCGTCGCTCGGGGTGTCCCGCCGTACGGCGTCCACGTCGCCCTTGAGCCGCCGCGTCTGCGTTATCAACGCTTCCACCGAGCCGCGTCCGGGTGGCTGGGCGGCTGAGCGGTCCGCGGAGACCGGTGACGGCATGACGCACTCCGTTGGGGGACGAGACGGTCGGGGAGGACGGGGGACCGTTACGACTCTCGCACAGCCCGCGACGCCCCGTAAGGGATTTGGCAACACACGATACGGTGGTGCTTCCGGCATATGCCAGAGTCTTCCCCGAGTGATCCGCGCACACGAACGATGTACGCGCCGGGCGGGTCAAGTCGTAGGAGAACTACGCGAGTTGTCTCCTACGGGCCGCTTTTTCCTCGACGCTCACCCCTGTGTTCGACGCTCCTTCGTTCCAGTGTGCGGCAAGCGTCTTGTACCTGTCGAAGTCTGACCGGATTTCGCGGCATGCGAGGCGCCTTCGAGGACTCCATTAAGGCATGGACGCCATCACTGTCGAACAGCCCGCACAGGCCCGGCTCGTCACCGCCGAGGACGAGGAGATCCCCGTGTCGGCCACGCTGCGCTACACCACGGACGACCCCCTGGCCGTCTTCGTGGACTTCCCGGGCGAGGCCGCCCTGGACGGCGTGGAGGTCACCTGGGTCTTCGCGCGCTCCCTGCTCGACCAGGGACTTCGGGCCCCGGCCGGCCACGGGGACGTGCAGATCTGGCCGTACGGCCGCACCCGGACCGTCCTGGAGTTCCACTCGCCCCACGGGCTCGCCCTGCTGCAGTTCCCCGCGTCGGCCCTGCGCCGCTTCCTGCTGCGCACCTACGGAGTGGTGGCGCCGGGGCAGGAGGATCTGGGCGGAGTGGTGGAGCGGGGGCTGAGCGCCCTGTTCGGCGGGGTATGAGGCGAGAGCCCCGGCTGCTTTGACTTCTGTTCACCTTCGCCTCACCGCTGCGGTATGGACCGCGACGACGGCCCCGGGCACCCTGGCGCGCGGTGTGCCGCAGGGGCATCCGAAGGTGACAAGGACGGGGCGAATGACACCGATCAGCCGAAGAGGCTTCGTGGGGCTCGGCGCATCCGTGGCGGCGGGTGTGGCGCTGGGCGGCGCCGCCACCCGTACCGCAGCCGCAGCGACCACCGCGACCGGCACGATCAAGGACGTACAGCACGTGGTGATCCTGATGCAGGAGAACCGCAGCTTCGACCACTACTTCGGCCGTCTGAAGGGCGTGCGCGGCTTCGACGACCGCAGCGGCATCACCCTCGGCGGCGGCCACCCGGTCTTCGACCAGCCGAACGGGACGGGCCGCCAGTACCCGTGGAAGCTCAGCGCGACCCCGTCCGCCGGCGGCAAGGACGGCGAGACCCTCGCCCAGTGCAACGGCGACCTGCCGCACTCCTGGTCCTCGCAGCACTCCGCCTGGAACAAGGGCCGCATGGACAACTGGGTCGCGGGCGTCGGCAACGTCCGCTCGCTCGGCTACCTGGACCGCTCGGACATCCCCTTCCACTACGCGCTCGCCGACAACTACACCATCTGCGACGCATACTTCTGCTCCACGCTCAGCGCCACCGGCCCCAACCGCACCTTCCTGTGGAGCGGCAAGGTCGACTCCACCAGCTACGACGGCGGCGACGAGTCCGGCCTGACCTGGCAGACCTACGCCGAGGCGCTGCAGGCCGCCGGGGTGTCCTGGAAGGTCTACCAGAACGCGGCGGACAACTACGGGGACAACGGCTGCGCCTACTTCAAGAACTTCGCGAACGCCAAGGCGGGTGACCCGCTGTACGACCGCGGCATGTCCTCGGTGCCGAAGGTGACCGGCTCGACCCCGGACGACATCGCCGCCGCCCTCAAGGCCGACGTGCTCGCGGGCACCCTCCCGCAGGTCTCCTGGATCGTGCCCAACCAGGCCTTCTCCGAGCACCCCTACGCCCCGCCCGGCGACGGCGCGCACTTCGTCAACCTCGTCTACCAGGCCCTCGCCGCCGACCAGGACGTGTTCGACTCCACCGTCCTGTTCCTCAACTACGACGAGAACGACGGCTACTTCGACCACGTGCCCCCGCCGGCACCCCCCGCCGGAACGGCCGGCGAGTTCCTCAACGGGGTGCCGTACGGCTTCGGCTTCCGTGTCCCGATGATCGTCATCTCGCCCTGGACGCGCGGCGGCTGGGTCTCCTCGGAGGTCTTCGAGCACACCTCGGTGCTGCGCTTCCTGGAGACCTGGACGTCCGCCATCGGCAAGCCGGCCAAGTGCGCCAACATCAGCGACTGGCGGCGCAAGGTCAGCGGCGACCTCACCGGAGTCTTCGACTTCGCCAACCCCGTCCACGGCCCGGTCTCCCTGCCCGCGACCAGCGTCATCGGCATCGACACCTGCGGCCCGCTGCCCAACCCGGCGCCGACCGACAACGCCCTGCCCGCCCAGGAGCCGGGCACCCGCCCCGCCCGCGCGCTGCCCTACCAGCCGAACGGCTACCTGGACCACCTGGAGTTCGGCGCGGCCGGCAAGATCCTGGCCTGGTTCACCATGACCAACCAGGGCAGCCCGGCCGCCCGCGCGGCCCACTTCTCCATCCACCCCAACGCCTACCGGGACACCACCCCCTGGCAGTACACGGTCGACGCGGGCGGCACCGCCTCCGACTACTTCAACATCGGCACGGGCTTCGGCGGCGGGAAGTACGACCTGACCATGGTCGGTCCGAACCGCTTCCTGCGCCGCTTCCAGGGCGACGCGACCAGGGCGGGCAAGTCGGCCGAGGTGAGCACCCGTTACGCGGTCGAGCCCGGAACGGGCAAGCTCGCGATCTACTTCAGGATGACCAACGCGGGCTCGTCCTCGGTGACGTTCACCATCACCTCCAACCACTACCGCGGCGACGGTCCGTGGACCTACACCGTCGCCGCCGGTGCCTCGGCGGAGGACTACTTCAACGCCGTCGCGTACCAGAACGGCTGGTACGACTTCACGGTGACCGTCGACTCCGACGCGACCTGGTCGCGCCGGTTCACCGGGCACCTGGAGACGGGCGCGGCCGGCGTCAGCGGCTGACCCCGGCGCAGGGGCCGTACAGGTCCGGGCGCGGGGCGAGTTGGACGGCCACCCGGCCGCCGGTCTCCAGCGCCCGGACGCCCGCCTCGGCCACGACGGACGCGGCGTATCCGTCCCAGGCGCTCGGACCGGTGACCTCGCCACGCCGGGTGGCATCCACCCAGGCCTGCACCTCGCGGTCGTAGGCGTCGGCGAACCGGACGAGGTAGTCCTGCGCCACCTCCTCGCGGGCGCCGCCCGCGGTGGTGACCACCATGGTGTGCTCCTCGCCGATCCGCGCGCTGCCCCGCTCGCACACGGCCTCGCAGCGCACCTGGTAGCCGAAGCCGCAGTTGACGAAGACCTCCACGTCGACCAGGGCGCCCTGCGCGGTCTCGAACAGCACGAACTGCGGATCCAGCAGCCCCTCGGGGGCGTTCGCGGACGGTGTGGGACGCAACACGGTCACCGCCGTCAGCTCCTGCCCGAGCAGCCAGCGGGCCGCGTCGATCTCGTGCGAGACGGAGCTGTTGATCAGCATGGCGCTGGTGAAGCCGCCGGGGGAGGAGACGTTGCGGTGGGTGCAGTGCAGCATCAGCGGCCGTCCCAGATCGCCGCCGTCCAGCAGCGCCTTGAGCCGCCGGTACTCGGCGTCGTAGCGGCGCATGAAGCCGATCTGCGCCAGGCGGCGGCCCAGCCGTGCCTCGGCCTCCACCACCCGCAGCGCACCCGTGGAGTCGGGCACCATGGGCTTCTCGCACAGCACCGGCAGCCCGCGGGCGAAGGCGGCGAGCAGGGCCTCCTCGTGGGCGGGGCCGGGGGAAGCGATCAGCACGGCCGCCACGCCGGGGGCGTCGAGCGCGGCCACGGGGTCCGGGTGCACGGTCACCGCGTCGAGTCCGGCCGCGGCCTTCTCGGCCCGCTCTACATCGGGGTCGGCCACCGCCGCGACCCTGGCTCCGCTGACCACTTGGTCGAGGCGTCGTATGTGGTCGGCCCCCATGTGTCCGGCACCCAGTACCGCCACTCCCAGCAGGTCACCCATGTGTGCGCTCCCTTACCCGACGATCACGCCGTGACGATCACGGCGTAGCGTACGCCGGGCAGGGAGCGCTGCCGGGGGAGTGCGGGGGGTGCGGGGGCGGCTCAGTACCGGAGTACGCCCGCGATCCCGTTCGCGTCGCCCAGTGCGCCGTCGGGCACGAAGCGGACCTCGGCGCCGGTCTCCAGGCACTGCTCGACGATCTCGTCCACGATGTCCTCGCGGGCGTCCAGGTCGCCGGCTTCGGCCGGCACCAGATGCCCGCCGAGGTCGTTGACGGTGGCCCGGAAGTTCTCCTCCACGGCGAGCAGCCGGACCCGGCCGTCGCGGGCGCTCTGCCACAGCTCGTCCAGACCGGCCGCGTAGGTCTTGTGGCCGCGCGCCGAGGTCAGCTCCCGGATCACGGACGTGGTGTCCTTGCGGGCCTCGTCCTCCAGCACCGGCCGCAATGCCTGCCACACGGCCTCGGGACCGGCGTGCGCAAGGCCGCCGTGCGGGACCAGGGTGGCTTCCTTGGCCGCGATGCCGACCTCCTCCAGCAGGGACAGCGCCGCCTGCTCACCGGTGATGTACAGCGGCCGGGGCTGGTCGCGCAGCAGCGCGGCCATGACGGTGTCCGCCTCGCGCAGGAAATGGCGCGTGCCCTCGTCGCGGAAGGCGCTCGGCTGGTCGCCGATCTGCATCTGACGCTCCGCGTCGAAGTTCTCCTGCCGACGCTCCAGCGGGAAGCCGCCGGACTCCTCCGCCACGACACGGCCCTCGCCGCCGCTCCACAGGGTGACGCGGTCCGTGGAGACCGACAGCGCCCAGAAGGGCCGTTCGGAGGCGTGCGCGGCGACCAGGTTGCGGGTGAGGAAGGTGTCCGAGAGCACCACCCGCTCGGGGACGGTGCGGGCCAGGGACCAGACCTGGTGCTCGCCCGGAGCGGCGAAGATCACCAGGCCGTCCTCGGCATGTGCCAGGTCCACCTCCGCCAGCGCCCGGTCGAGCTGGGCCACGACGTCGTTGCGCCGCTCACGGGTGACGGCGGGATCGGACTCCAGGCGTTTGCGTGCCTCGGTGACGACATTGCGCAGCCGGACGGGATCCTGCTCGTTGTCCGGTTCCCGGCGGTGTGTCGGGGTCAGCACGGACACTGCGGGGTAAGGGCGCGGGCGCCGCAGTTCGGCCAGCATTGCGGGACTCAGTGCGTGCTCCATGACAGCACGATAGGGCGGATTCACGAGTACGGCATTCGGGGTGTTCCGGGCCCGGAACACCGCAGCGGATTCCCCCGTGGGAACCGGTGACGCGGCACCCCGCGGACGGCTACCGTACCGGCCAGTAACCCGACCGCAGCACGCCCCAGGAGGCCTGACATGCCGCAGCTCGAAGTCGACGGAGCGGCCCTGACGTACGACGACGAGGGCCCCCGTGACGCGCCGGAGGTGCCCCTGGTCTTCGTCCACGGCTGGACCGCGAACCGGCACCGCTGGGACCACCAGATCGCGCACTTCTCGGCGAGACGCCGGGTGATCCGGCTGGACCTGCGCGGGCACGGGGAGAGCACCGGGGCCGGGGTGCGCACGATCGCGGAGCTGGCGCGGGACGTGCTGGCCCTCCTCGATCACCTGGAGGTCGAACGGTTCGCGCTGGTCGGCCACTCGATGGGCGGGATGATCGCGCAGACCATCACCCTGGCCCACCCCGCGCGGGTGGAGCGGATGGCGCTGGTGGGCTCCATCGGCCGGATGACCTACAGCCGTGGCCGGGGCCTGCTCATGGCCGCCTCCACCCTGGTGCCGTACCGGCTGTTCGTGGCCGCCAACATCCAGCGCGCCTTCGCGCCCGGCTATCCGCGTGAGGAGATCCGCGCGCACATCCGCGCCTCCGCCGCGACTCCGCGCGAGGTCGTGATGACGCTGTACGGCGCCATGCGCGCCTTCGACGTCCTCGACCGGGCCGGGGAGATCCGCACGCCCACGCTGATGGTGCACGGTTACCACGACGTCCAGCTGCCGGTGCGGCAGATGCTGCGGATGGCCAAGGCCTACCCGGACGCGGTCGTCCGCATCCTCGACGCGGGCCATGAGCTGCCCCTGGAGAAGCCGGCCGAGCTGACGGAGGCGCTTGCTTCGTTTCTGGCCGTGAAGGACTGACACGCGAGCTGCTTGGCCAAGTCTTTGCCCGTGGCCGGTTCCCCGCGCTGCCGGCCCGGAGTCCCGGCGCTCCGGGCGTTTCGCGAAGGCAAAACCCGGCCGAAACCATGAGGAGCGTGGGGCACGCGTGTTACGGCCGTGTTGACCGTGTGGAACACCTGACGGAGGCTCGTCATATAGGTGCTCGATACAACTGGTTTGCTCGGCCCAGTGCCGGAGGCAGGAGGCAGCGCATGTGCGGCATCGCAGGATGGGTCTCTTTCGATCGCGACCTCACCGCCGAGGCCACCACATTGCATGCGATGACCGAGACGATGGCCTGCCGCGGCCCGGACGACCGCGGCACCTGGGCCGAGGGCCCGGCCGCGCTGGGCCATCGCCGGCTCGCGATCATCGACCTCCCCGGCGGCCGTCAGCCGATGTCCGTGGCGACCCCGGAGGGCACCGTCGCCATGGTGTACTCCGGGGAGGCCTACAACTTCACCGAACTGCGCCGGGAACTCCAGGGCCGCGGCCACCGGTTCACCACCGACTCCGACACCGAGGTCGTCCTGCACGGCTACCTGGAATGGGGTGACACGGTCGCCGAACGGCTCAACGGCATGTACGCGTTCGCCGTCTGGGACGGCCGCCACGACAAGCTCGTGATGATCCGCGACCGCATGGGCATCAAGCCCTTCTACTACCACCGCACCCCCGACGGCGTCCTGTTCGGCTCCGAGCCCAAGGCGATCCTCGCCAACCCGCTGGTCCGCCGCCGGGTGACGCTGGACGGGCTGCGGGAGCTGTTCGTCCTGGTCAAGACGCCCGGACACGCGATCTGGGACGGCATGCGCGAAGTGGAACCCGGCACGGTCGTCACCGTCGACCGCTCCGGCCTGTCCACCCGCGTCTACTGGCGCCTCGAGACCCGCCCGCACACCGACGACCGCGACACCACCATCAGGACCGTGCGCTCGCTGCTCGACGACATCGTGCGCCGCCAGCTGGTCGCCGACGTCCCGCGTTGCACCCTGCTCTCCGGCGGCCTCGACTCCTCCGCGATGACCGCGATCGCCGCCCGGCAACTCGCCCGGCAGGGCGAGAAGGTGCGCAGCTTCGCCGTCGACTTCGTCGGCCAGACCGACAACTTCGTCGCCGACGAACTGCGGGGCACCCCCGACACGCCGTTCGTGCACGACGTGGCCGAACTCGCGCGCACGGACCACCAGGACATCGTGCTCGACGCGCAGTCCCTCGCCGACCCCGCCGTGCGCGAGCAGGTGATCCGCGCCCGCGATCTGCCGGTCGGCTTCGGCGACATGGACACCTCCCTGCTGCTGCTCTTCCGCGCCATCCGCGAGAAATCCACGGTGGCCCTGTCCGGGGAGTCCGCCGACGAGGTCTTCGGCGGCTATCTGCAGTTCTTCGACGAGGAGGCGCGCCGCGCCGACACCTTCCCCTGGCTGGCCACGTTCAACCGGCACTTCGGCGACGACGCCGACGTACTGCGCGCCGACCTCACCAAGTCGCTGGACCTGGAGCGTTACGTCGCCGACGGCTACCGCACGGCCGTCGCCGGCATCGAACGGCTCGACGGCGAGAGCGACTTCGAGTACCGGATGCGGCGGATGAGCCATCTGCACCTGACCCGCTTCGTGCGCGCTCTGCTCGACCGCAAGGACCGGATGAGCATGGCCGTCGGCCTGGAGGTCCGGGTGCCGTTCTGCGACCACCGGCTGGTCGAGTACGTCTACAACGCCCCGTGGGCGCTGAAGTCCTTCGACGGCCGGGAGAAGAGCCTGCTGCGGGAGGCGGCCGCGGACGTGCTGCCGCAGTCGGTGTACGAGCGGGTCAAGAGCCCGTACCCCTCCACGCAGGACCCGCAGTACGCCCGCGCCCTCCAGGAACAGGCCAAGGAACTGCTCTCCCGGCCCTCGCACCAGGTCTTCGAGCTCGTCGATCGCGACCGGCTCCGCCGGGCCGCCGAGCGCGAGGCGCCGGTCAGCACCCAGGCGGCCCGGCGCGGCCTGGAGCGCGCTCTGGACCTCGCGCGGTGGCTGGAGGTCTACACGCCCGAGGTGATCACCGGCTGAGGCCGACGGCCGAGGCGGCCACGGTCACGGTGTCAACCCGGCGAGCCTCGGGCTACGCCGGGCCGATGGCGCGGACGTCGGCGTGGGCGGTCCCCCCGGCCGCGAGCCGGTAGGTGCCGGCGCCGCCCTCCGGCGTCGGCAGCGCGGCGCCGTCCAGGTCCCCGAAGGTCACCGTGTGCCGGATCCGCGCCCGTTGCCCGTGTGCGTCCCCGCTGTCATCAGCTGGTGGGGTTCAGGGTGGCGCTCCAGTCCTCGCCGTCCGCCGGACAGGAGCTGCCGCTCGGCGGCAGGGAGCCGTAGAGCAGGAAGTCGTCGATCTTCTGGTGCACACACGTGGAGGAGGTGTAGCCGGTGTGGCCGTCGCCCTTGTTGTCGAGCACCACCGCCGACGGGCCGAGCCGTGCGGCCGTCTCCACCGTCCACTGGTACGGCGTCGCCGGGTCCCCGCGCGTGCCCACGAGCAGCATCCTCGCCGAGTCGACGTCCTTCACCCGGTCGCGGATGAAGTCGGTGCCCTTGGGGCGGCCGTAGCACATGAGCAGCTCGGTCAGCCGGTAGCGGCCGAAGACCGGCGAGGCCTGCTCGTACTCGGCCTGCAGGCCCTTCAGGTCCTTGGTGATCCGTGCCGCGCCGGGCCGGTCGGGGTCGTCGGCGCAGTTGATCGCCATCAGCGCGGCCTCGAGGTTGTCCGCCGGCACGTCCTGCGGATCGACCAGACCGCCGTTGCGGTGGCCGCCCAGGGGCAGGCCGGCGCCGCCGGTGGCGAAGTTCTGCACGCCCCGTACGTCGCCGTCCTGGACCAGCGAGGCCAGGGCGCGCTCCAGGGAGGGCCACAACTGCCTGCTGTAGAGGCCCTGCCCGATCGCGCCGACCAGGTCCTGTCCGGAGAACGAGCCGCCGAAGTCCGTCGGGACCGGGTTCGCGTCGAGCGAGCGCACCAGCCCGGCCACCTGGTCCGCGGCCGCACGCCGGTCCTGGCCGAACGGACAGGCGACGTCCGTCGTACACCAGTCCAGGAAATCGTCCAGCGCGGTCTGCTGCCCCTCGGCGGCGGCCAGCCCCTGTGCGGACAGCGGCTCGGTCAGGGTGTCCACACCGTCGAGGGCGAGCCGGCCGACCTTGTGCGGGAACTGTGCCGCGTACACCGCGCCGAGCCGCGTTCCGTACGAGAAACCGAGGTAGTTGAGCTTCTTGTCGCCGAGGGCCTGGCGGATGACGTCCAGGTCGCGGGCGGCGTTCACGGTCCCTATGTGGGGCAGTACCGGGCCGGAGTGCCGGGTGCACGCGCCGGCGGCCTCGCGCAACCTGGCGAGCAGCACCTGCGGATGGGCGAGGCCGGCCTCGTCGTCCAGCGCGGTCGAGGCCTCGTCGCTGCCCTCGCCGCAGCTGACGGGGGAGGAGCGGCCGACGCCGCGCGGGTCGAAGGTGACCACGTCGTAGCCGTTGGTCAGGTCCATGAACTCCTTGCCGTCGGTGGCCAGTTCGGGGACACCCGCACCGCCCGGTCCGCCGAAGTTCAGCAGCACCGAGCCCTGCTTCTTCCCGGTCGCCCGGTAGCGGGCGAGGGCCACGTCGAGCGTGCCCTTGCGGGGCCGGGCGTAGTCGAGCGGGACGGTGACCTTCCCGCACTGGAGGTCCTTGGGCATGTCCGGGCCCTTGCAGGCCGTCCAGGTCACCTTCTGCCGGTAGAAGCGGGACAGGTCGGGCTGTGGTCGGCCGGCTGCGGGCAGGCCGGCGCCGAGCAGCGTCAGGGCGAGGGCTCCGGTACCCGCGCAGCGCCGCACGGCGGGCCGTGTGGACAGCTTGGCCAGCATCGATCGCCTCCCGGGACGCCTGTCGCGGGCGGTGGGGACGGCGCCCTCGGGTTCACCATAAGCGGGCCCCGGACGGCCCGCCTCCCGACGAGCGGGACGGCACCCGGTGCCGTACTCTCCGCGCCCCCGATGCCCGTTATCGATCATTGAGAGTCTTTACATGCAGTTCGATAACACTGTCGCTCGACGGGGTGAAAGACCGATAAGCCATAACTCGGATGGTTCGCCTGCGTTTTATGGGGTGCGGGTGAGTGCCCGCGACGAAGTCTGGAAGGCAGGGAACCTATGAGACGGGCTACCCGTAACGGTGTGATCGCCGTCGTCGCCGCCTCCGGTGCGATGGCCGTGGCGCTGCCGGTGTCCGCGGCCTTCGCGGCCGGCGGTGCCGCCGCCGACGGCTCCGCGGCCGGCTCGCCCGGGCTGATCTCCGGCAACGGCATCCAGCTCCCGGTCCACGTGCCGGTGAACGTGTGCGGCAACACCGTGAACGTGGTGGGGTTGCTCAACCCTGCCGTCGGCAACGCCTGCGCGAACCGCGTGAACCGCGGCACCGGAAGTGGCGGGCCGGAGTCCGGCGGCGCCGCCGCCCACGGCTCCGCGGCCGGCTCGCCCGGCGTGCTGGCCGGCAACGACGTCCAGCTCCCCGTCGATCTGCCGGTGAACGTCAGCGGCAACAGCGTCAACGTGGTCGGGGTGGGCAACCCGGCCAAGGGCAACCACTCGGTGAACGGCCCCGTCGGCCGGCCCCGCACCCCGAGCAGCCCGGCCCCCACCAGGCATCACCGCAGCCCGCGCACGGCACGCCCCGTCGTCCGGCCGGACGTGTCCGCGCTGGCCCACACCGGTGCGGACATCGCACTCCCCGCCGTGGCGGGCAGCGCAGCGCTGCTCCTCACGGGCACGGCCCTCTACCGCCGCTTCCGTCCCGCCGACACCAACTGACCCACCCTCTCCAGAGGCCCCACCGGACACCGGCCCGGTGGGGCCTGCTGCACCGGCGACCCGCGGTGGCCCACGGCGCACGGGATTCCGCCGGTGGCCGGTGGTGTACGAGGAGGATGGCGGGTGCCGCCGCAGCGGGCGCGCTGGGCTCCGGTGCCTGCTCCGGGGTGGCCGGGCCGTGTCGGGTGCAACGGCCGATCTCCCCGTGGCGCGGCCCTCGTTGATCCGGAAGGATGCGGCACGGCAGTCCGGTCCCGACGGAAAACGGAGCGCATCGATGACCCCTGCGGCCCCCCACGACCTCGTCGTCACCCAGGCCACCCTCGCCGACTGGCCGGTGATCGCCGGATGGGCGGCGGCGGAGGGCTGGAATCCCGGGCTGTGCGACGGGCCCGCGTTCTTCGCGCAGGATCCCGACGGATTCTTCCTCGGCCGGATCGACGGCGAGCCGGTGTCGGCCGTCTCCGTGGTGAACTACGGCCCGGAGTACGCCTTCCTGGGCTGCTATCTGGTCCGCCCCGACCTGCGCGGCCACGGCCACGGCCTCACCACCTGGAAGACCGCCCTCGCCCACGCCGGCAACCGCACCGTCGGCCTGGACGGCGTTGTCGCCCAGCAGGACAACTACCGCCAGTCCGGGTTCGAACTCGCGTACCGCACGACCCGGTTCACCGGTACGGCCCCGCGGCGCGAGACGCCCGCGGGCGTCCGGCCGGCCGGGCCCGCCGACCTCGCCGCGATCACCGCCTACGACAGTGCCTGCTACCCGGCCGACCGTCCGCGCTTCCTCGCCGAGTGGCTCACCGGCCCCGGACACCGGGCCTTCGTCCGCCACGACGGCACCCGCCTCACCGGCTACGGCGTGCTCCGCCCCGGCCGCGACACCCTCCGCGTCGGCCCCCTCTTCGCGGACACCGCCGACGACGCCCGCGCCCTGTTCGCCGCCCTCACGGCCGAGGCCGCGGGAGGCGAGGTCGCCATCGACGTGCCCGAGCCGAACGCGGCCGGCGTCGCGCTCGCCGAGGAGGCCGGACTCCAGGCCTCCTTCGAGACCGCCCGCATGTACACCGGGCCGGTCCGCGAGCACGCCCGGCACCGGGTGTTCGGCGTCACGACGCTCGAACTGGGCTGATCCCGGGCCGTACCCCTCGGGACCGGGCGAGCTGTCCTCGCCCGCCGAGTGCCTGGCCCCTGAGCCGGCCGCCGGGACAATCCCGTTGCCCCGGACCGGTCCGGCATGGTCGAGTCGGGGCATGGATCTCTCGGCGGTGCTCGCCCTCTACGACCGTGACGTGCGCGAGAACGCGGCTTCCGACGGACCCGGTGCCCGGATCGAACGGGTCGGCGCCGTGGTGCGTCAGGTCGCGGACGGGCACGGGTGGAACGGCGTGCTCTGGTCCGCTCTGGACGCGGCGGGCGCGGACCGGGCGATCCGTGACCAGGTCGCCTACTTCACCGGCCTCGGCCGCGACTTCGAGTGGAAGCTCTACGGCCACGACCGGCCGGACGACCTCGGCGCCCGGCTCCTCGCCGCCGGATTCCGGGCCGAGCCCGCGGAGACACTGATGATCGGCGAGACCGGCCGGCTCGCCGTGGACGACGGACCTCCCGAGGGCATCCGCCTCGTACAGGCCACCGACGCGGCCGGCGTCGACCTCGTCGTGGACGTCCACGAGAAGGCCTTCGGTACCGACGGCACCCGGCTGCGGCACCGGCTGCTCGCCCGCCTGGCCGCCGACCCCGGCACGGTCGTCGCCGTGGTCGCGCTCGCCGGGGACGAACCCGTGAGCGCCGCCCGGATGGAGCTGGTGCCCGGCACCCGGTTCGCCGGGCTGTGGGGCGGCGGCACCGTCGAGGCCTGGCGGGGCCGGGGCGTCTACCGCGCACTGGTCGCCCACCGCGCCCGCGTCGCCGCCGACCTCGGCTACCGCTACCTCCAGGTCGACGCCTCACCCATGAGCCGACCGATCCTCGAGCGCCTCGGCTTCCATGCGCTGAGCACCACGACCCCGTATCTGTACGGCAGCTGACTTGCCATCAGTTCAGTCGCCTGGCCGTCGTGAGCGGCGACGGTCCGCACCGGTTATTGCCGGGACTTTCTGTTCATCCGAGCTTCATGCCATGTACCTTTCAACCACTCGACGCGTGTAGAACCCTCAAGCGGGCTCTACGCGCGCAGACTTGGCGCCCGCACCGCCTCTCCCCACCCCTCATGGAGGTTCGCCGGATGCTCGGATCCAGGAGATCCCGCCGCAGACTCACCACCGCCCTGGCCGGTTTCGGACTGCTCCTCACCGGAGCCGCCGTCCAGATCGGCAGCGGCACCGCCGCCCACGCGGCGACCACGCACCGCATCCTGTTCGACAACGCCCACGCCGAGACGGCGGGCAACGCCGACTGGATCATCTCCACCAGTCAGCCCGACCCGCTCGGCGAGAACCCCTCCCCGTCCGCCGAGACCGACTGGACCGGCGCCCTGTCCTCCTGGGGCGTGGCGCTGCAGAAGACCGGCGACTACAGCCTGAAGACGCTGCCCTCGGGCTCCAGCCTCAGCTACGGCGGCTCGTCGTCGACCGACCTGTCGAACTTCGACACGCTGGTCCTGCCGGAACCCAACACGCTGTTCACGAGCGCCGAGAAGACGGCGATCATGAACTTCGTGAAGAACGGCGGCGGTCTGTTCATGATCTCCGACCACACCGGAGCCGACCGCAACAACGACGGCTACGACGCGGTGAAGATCCTCAACGACCTGATGACGAACAACAGCGTCGACTCCACCGACCCGTTCGGCTTCTCGGTCGACTCGCTCAACATCAGCTCCGACCACCCGGCGGCGATCAGCGACAGCACCGACCCGGTGCTGCACGGCTCCTTCGGCACCGTCACCAAGAGCCTGATCGCCAACGGCACCACCGCCACCCTCAAGCCCGCCGACAACTCCGCCGTCAAGGGCCTGCTCTACCGCACCGGTTACTCCGGCAACACCGGTGCCTTCTTCCTCACCAGCACCTTCGGCAGCGGTCGCGTCGCCTTCTGGGGCGACAGCTCCTCGATCGACGACGGCACCGGCCAGTCCGGCAACACCCTGTACGACGGCTGGAACGACAGCAGCGCCACCAACGCGGCCCTCGCCCTCAACGCCACCGCCTGGCTGGCCGGTTCGGGCACCAGCAGCGGCGGGGGAGGCGGCGGTGGTGGCGGCACCGGCACCTGCACCGCCGCCCAGCTCCTCGGCAACAACGGCTTCGAGTCCGGCAACACCGCGTGGAGCGCGTCCAGCGGGGTCATCACCAACTCCACCGGCGAGTCGGCTCATTCGGGCTCGTACTACGCCTGGCTCGACGGCTACGGCACCGCCACCACCGACACCCTGTCCCAGGCGGTGACCATCCCGGCCGGTTGTTCGACGGCCACGTTCAGCTTCTATCTGCACGTCGACACGGCCGAGACCTCGACCAGCACGGCCTACGACACCCTCAAGGTCCAGGTCCTGGGCAGCTCGGGCACGGTCCTCGGCACCCTGGCGACGTACTCCAACCTCAACGCCGCCTCCGGCTACACCCAGCGCAGCTTCGACCTCAGCAGCTACGCCGGGCAGACCGTCACGCTGAAGTTCACCGGCACCGAGGGCTCCCAGTACCAGACGTCGTTCGTCGTGGACGACACCGCGCTCAACGTGAGCTGAACCGGCCGGGGGCGGGCCGTACCGGTCCGCCCCCGTCCCGTCGGGCCGCCGGCACGGTCCGCTCCGGAGTGTTCCAGCCGGAGACCCGCACGCCCGGTGCCGAGCCGTGCAGATCGGCCGTCCGGCAGGTGGCGGTCAGCGTCACCGACTCGCCCGGCCACAGGCTCACCTCGTTGTCCGACCAGCGCACCGGCAGCACCGGCCTGCCCTGCGCGTCCACGAGGTGGACGTCCGTCAGCAGCGCCGGCGTCTTCCCGCTCCCGGTGTTGCGCAGGGTGACGGTCGTCGTCGCCGTACCGTCCGACGACCGGGTGGCCGCCGTCGCCGACACCGGCACCTGTGCCATCGAGGCGAGCCCGCTGAGGTCGGCGTAGCTCGTCGTCGGCGTGTAGTACCAGGTGGTGCCGGACCAGTCGAGGGTGTCGGGCCGGGTGGAGAGCCAGTACACGTTCCGGCTCACCTCCTTGCCGTCCGCGCCGGTCAGGACCAGGCGGAGCAGATACGTCGAGGACAGTCCGCCCACCGAGGACGGCAGGGTGAGGGCGGTCCCGTGCGCCCCGTCACCGCTGACCGTCAGCCCGCCGACCGTCTTGTCGTACTTCTGCGTGCCGTCGGGGTCGAACAGGGTGGCCCGGGCGGTGAGTCCGGTCGCGGCGGCGTGCCGGTGGTTGACGACGACGACCGAGCGGCTGTCGTACGAGTACTGGATGTGCAGCGGCTCGTTCGCCTTCTTCGCGCCGAAGTAGGCCCCGCCCTGATCCAGGTAGCGGTCCGTCAGCTGCCAGTGCAGGGACGTCCAGCCGCTGTCGAACATCCAGTGGATCACTCCGGTCGAGGGCTTCGAGGAGTCCGTGGCGTTGCGCTGGTACGCCTCGAACTGGGCGCGGACGTTCTCGTACTGGGCCAGCTGGGCCTTGCGCACATAGTCGGCGAGGCTCTTCGGCGCGCCGTAGCGGCCGGTGAGCGCGGTGTCGTAGATCTTGAGCGTGCCGAAGACCGAGGACGGCGAGCGGTGGTACTGCCTCGCGTCCGGGTCCTTCCAGAGGGTGTCCAGCTCGGCCGGGGTCAGCATGCGGCGCAGGGTGTCGAGGGTGGGGATGCTGGGGCCCGCGCTGGTCTCGGAGTTGAAACCGGTGGCCCCGCCCTCGCGTTTGAGGTACCAGTAGCCGGGCGGCACCCAGTCGTACGGCCCGGTCATCTTCATGCCCGAACTGCCCAGCTGCGGCGAGGAGTTGTCGGAGGCGGCGGAGATCACCGGGTCGGGCCAGTCGGCGGCCTTCAGGGCGTCCAGGTAGGTCTTCTCGATCCTCGCGTCGGGCGCGAAGTCGCTGCCGATCAGGAAGGAGATCACGCTCGGGTGGTCGCGCAGCCGGGCGGCCTCGCCGGCCATGGACGCCTGCGCCACCGGATAGTCGGCCTCGGTCCACTTGTCGCCGGTCTCGCTCCCGTTGACCTGGCCTTCCCACTTGTCGCAGCACTCCCAGCCGGGCAGGGTGAGGATGCCGTAGCGATCGGCGAGGTCGAAGAACTCGTCGGGTTCCAGGTGCCCTTCCAGACGGATGGTGTTCAGACCCAGGTCGAGGGCGTACTTCAGCCGGTCCTCGACCGAGGTGCTGTCCCAGCGCAGGAACTCGTCCGGCGACCAGCCGCCGCCCTTGATCAGCAGTGTGCGGCCGTTGATCCGGTACTGGCGTGCGCCGTCCGCGTTCAGCGGGGCCTGCACGTCGCGGATGCCGAAGCTGTCGTGGGCGGTGTCGGACGTCGTACCGGCGACGGACGCGGTCAGGTCGAGGTCGTACAGCGGCTGTTCGCCCATCCCGGCCGGCCACCACACCTTCGGCGAGGTGAGACGCAGGCCCGGGGTGTCGGCGGGGGAGAAGGTGACGGTCTTCGTCTCGTGGGCGGCGAGCGGGACCTGCCGGGTGAACGTGGTCGCGCCGATGTGTCCGGTGACCTCGGCGGTGACCGCGCTGCCGGTGTCGTTGCGGGCCTGCGCCTTCACCGTCAGGTCGGCGGAGGCGAGCGACGGCACGGTGAGCCTGGCGATCACGTGCGCGTCGCGCAGCGCCACCGGGCCGCCCCTGTGCACCAGGACGTCCCGGACGATGCCCATGTTCCGGTCGGGCGGGGGCTGGAGCCAGTCGATCCAGCCCATGGTGAGGTCCTTGTCCGGATCGTTGGGCCGGATGCGGAAGGCGACCGTGTTGGTGCCGGATCTGACCAGCGAGGTGATGTCCAGCTCGTGGCGCGTGTAGGCGCCGGTGGTGTCCGCGGCCTGCGCCACCTGATGGCCGTCGACATAGACGTCGGCCGCCGAGATCACCCCGCTGAAGTCGAGGAAGGTGCGCCGCGTGGTGTCCGCGACGGTGAAGTCGGAGCGGTACCACCAGGGGACCTGGAAGTCGGCCTTCGGGATCTTCTGCTGGTTGGTGGAGTAGAAGGGGTCGGCGTACACGCCGTCGGCGAGGAGCGCGGCCAGGACCGTGGAGCGGGGGCCCGCCGGATACCAGCCCTGCGCCGGATAGCCCGGGGAGGAGATGGCGGCGGGCGAGTCGCTCACCTTGGCCGAGGACTGGATGGCGTAACCGGCCAGCGGTGTGTCGGTGCCGGCCGTGGAGGGGACGCGGGTGGTCCGGGCGGGCCCGTGCGGTGGGGCCGGTTGCCGGGCGCCGCCCCAGGCGCCGCCGGTGAGGGAGCCGAGCAGGCCGAGGACCAGGGCGGTGACGGCGTACCGGCGTCCGAGGGCGGGGCGAGGGGACATGGCAGGGCTCCCGGGGCGGTAAAGTTAGGAAACTTTACTAACTCGCCTCAAGCTAGGACGCCGCGTGGGGTCGTGTCAATGACGGTGGGCGGCGGCGCCGTGGGGCCGGTCAGGTTCCGGCCGTCCTGCGCTCGAACACCAGGTCCCGCGCCGTGTCCAGCGCCGTGGCCACCGCGCCGAGCAGCACCGCGTCCTCGCCCAGGCGGCTCGGCGCGATACGCGGCCGCAGCGGGGTGAGGGCGCGCACCTGCTCCTGGACCGGGCGCAGCAGCAGGTCGACGCTGTGGCCGACGCCGCCGCCGAGCACCACCAGATCCGGGTCGAGCACCGCGGCGGCCGCCGCCACGGTGTGCGCGATCCGCTCGGCCTCCAGCTCCACCGCCCGCAGGGCGGCCGGATTTCCCTGCCGGGCCGCGTCGAAGACCGCCTTCGCCGTGAGCTGCCCGCTCATCCCGAACTCCCGGGCGGCCTCCACCACGGCCACCCCGGACACCGCGTCCTCCAGCCGCTCCGGCTTGTGCCGGCCCGGCCACGGCAGGAAGCCGATCTCGCCGGCCAGCCCGTGCGCCCCCGTGAACAGCCGTCCCTCGCTGACCACGCCCATGCCCAGTCCGGTGCCGATCAGGATGTACGCGAAGAGCCGGCTTCCGGTGCCGACGCCGTACGTGTACTCGCCGAGCGCCGCCAGGTTGGCGTCGTTGTGCACCTCCAGCGGCACGCCCAGCTCCTCGCGCATGCGGTCGACGAGCCCCGCTCGCCCCCAGCCCGGCAGATGCATCGCGTACCGCACCCGGCGCTGCTTCTCGTCGTAGACACCGGGCGTGCCGACCACGCCGTGCACCACCCCGGCCGGGTCCACGCCCGAATTGCCGATCACCTGCCGGGCGGTGCCCACCACCAGGTCGGCCAGTTGGGCGGAGGCGCGGGCCCGGTTGCGTACGTCGGCCCGGGCGACGACCGTGCCGTCCAGGTCGACCACCGCGACCCGCAGCCAGCCGCGGCCGATGTCCACGCCGAGCGCGTACCCGGCGGCCGGGTCGGGGGCGTAGAGCACGGCGGTGCGCCCGCGCTCCGGGGCGTGGGTGCCGACCTCGTGCACCAGGCCGGCCGCCTCCAGGGAGGCCAGCGCACTGGAGACCGTCGGCTTCGACAGGCCGGTCTCCCGCGCCAGTTGGGCGCGGGACGCCGCGCCGAGGGCGCGCAGCCGGTCCAGCAGCAGCCGCTCGTTGGTGCTGCGCAGCCGCCGGCGGCTCCAGGGCTGTTCCTGCTGCTCTGCGGCGTCACTGACGGTCATCGGACCATTCTCAGGTATTCCCGGCGCATACTTGACGACTCTAGTAAGGCTCCTTAACTTTATCGGCCAGTCAGCCCGCCGGGTGCCGTCGAGCGCGCCCGTGGCGTCAGGAGTCCCCATGTCCGGTAGTCCGCCGCCCACGGGTGGTTTCGTCCGCCGTGTCGGCCTGTTCCAGGCCACGGCCATCAACATGAGCCAGATGTGCGGCATCGGGCCGTTCGTCACGATCCCGCTGATGGTCACCGCCTTCGGCGGCCCGCAGGCGGTCATCGGCTTCGTCGCGGGCGCCGTCCTCGCGCTGTGCGACGGGCTGGTCTGGGCCGAGCTGGGCGCGTCGATGCCCGGCTCCGGCGGCAGTTACGTCTATCTGCGCCAGGCCTTCCAGTACCGCACCGGCCGGCTGATGCCGTTCCTGTTCGTGTGGACGGCGATGCTCTTCATCCCGCTGATCATGTCCACGGGCGTGGTCGGCTTCGTCCAGTACCTGGGCTATCTCGCCCCGGATCTCGGCCAGACCGCCGGCGACCTGATCGGCCTCGGCATCATCGCGCTGGTCGTGATCCTGCTCTGGCGCGGCATCGAGCACATCGCCCGGATCACCGCCGTGATGTGGGCGGTGATGATCGCCTCGGTGCTGCTGGTGATCGTCGCCGCGGCCTCCGACTTCAGCCCGCACCTGGCCTTCACCTACCCGTCGGGCGCCTTCGACCTGACGAGCAGCCACTTCTGGCTCGGGTTCGCCGCCGGCCTGACCATCGGCATCTACGACTACCTCGGCTACAACACCACCGCGTACATGGGTGCCGAGATCAAGGACCCGGGCCGTATCCTCCCGCGCTCGATCCTCTTCTCCATCCTCGGCATCATGGCCATCTACCTGCTCCTCCAGATCGGCACCCTCGGGGTCGTCGACTGGAAGCGGATGGCCGACCCGCACGACATCGCCTCCACCTCGGTCGCCTCGGCGGTCCTGGAGAAGACCTGGGGCAAGGGCGCCGCCGACACGGTGACCGTGCTGATCCTGGTCACCGCGTTCGCCTCGGTCTTCACCGGGCTGCTCGGCGGTTCCCGGGTGCCCTACGACGCCGCCCGCGACCGCGTCTTCTTCAGGCCGTACGAGAAGCTGCACCCCCGGCACCGCTTCCCGATGCTGGGCCTCGCGACCATGGGCGTGATCACCGCCGTCGGCTTCCTGATCGGCCGCCACACCGACCTCGCCACCCTCATCCAGCTCCTGACCACCGTGATGGTGATCGTCCAGGCGCTCGCCCAGATCCTGGCCCTCACCGTGCTGCGGCAACGGCAGCCGCACCTGCGCCGCCCGTACCGCATGTGGCTGTACCCGCTGCCGAGCCTCGTCGCGTTCGCCGGCTGGTGCGTGATCTACGCCTACGCCGACAAGAACTCCCCGGGCCGCCACCCCATCGAATGGTCCCTCGCCTGGCTGGCGCTCGGCTGTGTGGCCTACGTCGTCTGGGCACGGCTGGAGAAGGTGTGGCCGTTCGGGCAGAAGGAGATCAGCGAGGAGTACCTGGCGGGCGCGGACCCGGACGTGGCACCCGTGTGACGGCCGGTCTGTCACCGGCACACCTCGATTTCCCAGCCGGGCCTGTCAGTTGACCTGTACGTCGACGGTGGGCTCGGCCGTGGTGGTGTCCGGGATGTCGTCCACCCAGCACGTCAGCCGGCCGTCCGCACGCAGGGCGACATGGAGGCCGTTGTTCTCTCCGCAGGCGGCGCGGCCCGTGGCGGCGAGGGTGTCGAGTTCGGTGCCGTCGGCCAGGGCGTCACCTTGCCGTTCGGGTGCGGGGTGACGTGCAGGCCGTTGTTCTCTCCGCAGGCGGCGCGGCCCTTGGTGGCGAGGACGGCGGTGGCGTCGGGGGTGACGAGGCCGGTGCGCAGGGTGCGAAGAGCACGCATAGGTGGACTGTCCTTCGGCCGGGTTCGCTCGTCGGTGTCTTCGACGCCACGGACCAGGCAATGCAGAGGCAGTCGGGGCGTTCTGAGTCTTTCGATCCTTGACATGCAAGTCATTACCTGCATAACGTTGAGTGTGCGATCAGAGGACGACACCGGGATGGACAGGGTCTTCAAGGCGCTGGCCGACGACACGCGCAGGCGCCTGCTGGACCGGCTCCACGAGAACAACGGCCAGACCCTGGGTGAGCTGTGCGAGCGCATCGCCATGACGCGCCAGTCGGTCACCCAGCATCTGGCGGTCCTGGAGGCCGCCAACCTGATCAGCACGGTGCGGCGGGGGCGGGAGAAGCTGCACTACCTCAACCCCGTACCGCTCCACGAGATCCAGGAGCGGTGGATCGACAAGTTCGAGCGCCCGCGCCTGAGCGCGCTCGGCGCCCTGAAGCGACGAGCCGAGGAAGCCATGACCGACAAGCCGCATTTCGTGTACGTCACCTATATCGCGAGCACACCCGAGAAGGTCTGGGAGGCGCTGACCGACGCCGACCTGACGGCCGCCTACTGGGGTCACCGCAACGAGTCCGACTGGCGGCCCGGCTCCCGCTGGGCGCACGTGCGTACCGACGGCTCCGGCATCGCGGACGTGGTCGGCAAGGTGGTGGAGAGCGACCCGCCGACCCGGCTGGTGACCACCTGGGCCGCGCCGGACGACGAGAGCCGGGAGGACCGGCACTCCCGCGTCACCTTCGAAATCCGCCCGTACGAGGACATCGTCCGGCTGACCGTCGTCCACGAGGACCTCAATGACGAGGGCGAGCGCTCGGACGTCGCCTCCGGCTGGCCGGCCGTGCTGTCCAACCTCAAGTCGCTGCTGGAGACCGGCCGGACCCTGCCGCAGGAGCCCTGGCTGGTGCCGGGCCGCTGAGCGGAGGCGAGGGAGACCGGCCCGCCCGGGCGGACCGGTCTCCCCGCAGTGCTCCGGTACTTCCTGTTGATCCTTTCCGTGCGTCTCCTGTCACGGCCTGGGGGTGCTCCGCGCCGCCGTACCGGCGCATACCAGTCCGAGCACCAGCGCCAGTGCGCCGATGACGACGTTGTTGATGATCACGCCCCTGTCCGGGCCGCTGCCCACGATCCAGGGTGCGATGATCATCCAGATGCCCATGGCGCACATGGCCCAGCTGAGGCCGTACATCCGCTCGGGGGCCCGGGTGAATCCCAGTGCCAGCAGCCCTATCGCTATGCCGATGATCAGATTGTGCGTCATGAGCGCGGGCTGGCTCGTCGTGTAGTGCACGATCCACGGGGATGCCGCGCAGTAGAGCCCGAGCAGGAAGACCGGCCCGTCCACGAGCGCCACATCACGACCGCCGAGCATGCGGGCGTAGCGTGCCCGCATTTCGGAGACATCGGGGTGGGTCGATATGTCACCCCTGTGCACGTTGGCCATAACTCGTCTCCTTTGACTTGCAGGCCAGACCGTGTCTGGTGCGGTGTGTGTTTACCACCGAGTTCCCAGTCTGCTCTTATTTTTTCTTTATGTGTAGGTCCGTGTCGTTACCGTGACCAGCTGTCTCACCCACCGCCCAACGCCCGCAGTTGCGCCGCCCGGGTCTCGGCCGTCTGCCCCTGCACCAGCAGGAACAGCGCCTCCCGCGCGAGGCGCTGGGCGCGGCTCGTCAGGGCCATCGACCGGCCGCCCCCGGCCACCACCGCCGCCGTGGTGGCCGTCCGCAGCACCTCGTACGCCTCCGCGCGCACCGCCAGCCGCTCCGCGACCCGCTCCAGCGGCGCCGGATGGTCGGCCAGGGCGTAGGCGCGACGGCGGACGTCGGCGAGCCGGGCCGTGAGCGGGGCTGCTGTCTCCGCGTCCAGCAGGGACAGGGCGGCCTCCGTGAGGCCGAAGACCGCGGGGCTCGCGTTCAGCGTCCTGGCCCGGTCCAGGGGTGCCAGCCGCTCGTACGGCATCCGCAGGGCGACCGACTCCTCCGGCAGCCACAGTCCGGTCAGCTCCAGCGACACCGTGCGCGCGGCGGTGAGCGCCGCGAGGCGCATCGGTTCCGAGGCCCGCAGCCCCCGCTGGGCGCGCGCCTCGGCGAACGCGAGCAGCGCCTCGCCCGCGTCGGTCACCCCGGCGAGCAGCATCACGTCGTTCAGGCCCCACCCGGTGTACCAGGGCACGGTCCCGTCGAACCGCCAGCCGTCTCCCTCCCGGCGGACGCGTACCGGCACGCGCGGATACGACCGCAGGTGCGCGTACGCCACCCCGGACATCAGCTCGCCCCTCGACAGCGGGCCCAACAACCGCTCGCGTACCGGGAGTTCGCTCTGGGTCAGGACCTGCACGGGCGTGTGGTGCTGGGTCTGCACGAACCACGTGGAACAGCACGCCCCGGCCAGGATCTCCGCGATCCGGCGGACCACGTCCGGCGGCGCGCCCGAGCCGCCGTACGCGACCGGAGCGCCCGCCCCGAGCAGCCCCGACCGTTTCACCGCCTCGATGTGACTCGTCGGCACGCCCTCCTGGTCGACCCGCTCGGCCTCGGGGATCAGCAGGTCCGTGGCGAGCCGGTGGGCGCGGTCCAGGAGCGGATGTGCGGTGGCGGCTGTCATACGGGTGATTCTTCCGAAGATTTGTTCCGGCGCCGTGTCGATCCGAGGGGCGGCCGTTCGTGTAGGAGGTGTCTCGCATCCGAGAGACCCTGAAGTCACCGAGGAGGACATCATGAAGCACTACCTGCTCAGCGTGGTCCAGCCGACCGGCGTGACCCCGCCCGCCCCCGACGCGCTCGCCGCGATCATGCGCGACGTCGAGGCCTTCAACGACGAGCTGCGCGCCGCCGGGGCCTGGGTGTTCGCGGGCGGCCTGCACGGCCCGGAGACCGCCACCGTGCTGCGCCCCAAGGACGGCGAGGTGCTCGTCACCGACGGGCCCTACGCCGAGGGCAAGGAGTACCTGGGCGGGCTCTGCCTGATCAGGGCCGCCGACCTGGACGAGGCCCTGGAGTGGGGCCGCAAGGCCGCCCTCGCGACCACCCTGCCCATCGAGGTACGGCCCTTCGTGGACCAGCACTAGCCTCGTCCCCCGGATCACCTCGCGGCCCGGACGAGGCGGTCGCGAGGTGCGCCGGGGCGGCCGGCGACGGCGCTGCCGCACCGCCGCGGCCACCTGCCGGATCATGCGGAGCAGCGGCCTGCCGCTCTCAGGCCAGCCGCTCGTCCTTGATCGCCAGCTGCTGGTCTCCCCTCCGGAGGTCCACGGTGCGGATGCCGAGCGCGTCCTTCAGCCGGCGGGCGGGCACGACCTGGGGAGTGGGGGTGGCTGCCCGTCCCGGCTTGGGCAGCGGGTAGGCGGTGGTGGTGGCGGAGTGGAAGGTGATGTTGCCCTCCGTCTTGGTGAACAGCTGGTGGACGTGTCCGTTGAGGCAGGTGACCGAGGAGAAGCGGCGCAGGAGCGCGATCACCTTCAGCGCGTCGTCCGTGCTCCAGCCCCACCGCGGGTACATGGCGAAGAGCGGGATGTGGCTGAAGACCACGACCGGGGTGTCCGGCGGCAGGCCCGCGAGATCCTTGCGGACGAAATCGATCTGCTCGGTGCCGAGGTGACCCAGCTTCTCCAGGCTCAGGGTGTTGACCAGGGCGAGGACGTGCACACCGTGGGTGTCGAAGCTGTACCAGCCGTCGCCGAGCGTGCCCTTGCCGAAGGTCTGCCGGTAGGCGCGGCCCGCGTCGCCGATGGAGTCGTGCTCGCCCGGCACGGTGAAGACACGATCCGTCCGCAGTTCGGCCATCATCTGCCTGACCTGGTCGAACTGTCCCGCCGTGGACAGGTGTGTCAGGTCACCGCTGTGCATGACGAAGTCGGGCCGGAACCCGAGCCCGTTGACCTGGTCGATCGCCGCGGTGAACGAGCCGACCACGTCCGTGTTGGCCGGGCCCTGGAAGCCGATGTGGCTGTCGGAGACCTGCACGAACCGCAGCGCGGCGCCCGGTGCCGTGGCGGCCCGTGCCGTGGTGTCCCGCGAACCGGCGACATGGCTGATCACCTCTCCGCCGGCCACGGTGAGCACCACGGCTCCGCCGAACCATCCGGCGTGCCGCATGAGTTGGCGCCGGGTCATGCCGTGTTCGGAAGGGGGTTCCCCGGCGCCGCCGTCCGGTGCCGGGCTCTGGTGGTGGTCGTACGCGGTCATGAGGTCACCTCCACGGTGCCGGTCATGAACGGATGGATGGTGCAGACGTAGGCGTAGCTGCCGGGCTTGGTGAACGTGTAGGAGTAGGTGCCGTGCGTCGCGAGGGCGGGCGAGTGCAGCGGACCGCCCGAGCCGGCGCTGGTGACGGTGTGGGCATCGGTGTCCTCGTTGGTCCAGGTCACCGTCGTGCCCGCCTTGACCTTCAGCGTGGCCGGAGAGAACGCGAAGTTCTTGATCGCCACGGCGTTCGCGGACACCGGTGCGGCGGCCGTGTTCCTGCCCGGAGAGCTCATGGGCATGGTCATGCCGGGTGTCGCCGAGGTGCCGGGCACCCCGGCGAGCCGATGCTGACCCGGGCCGGGCGTGAGGGAGCCCGTGTCCGAGGAGCGGGTCGACTGGCCGCACGCGCTCAGAAGCCCCAGTACGGCGGCGGTGGCGAGGGCCGGCCCGGCCGCACGGCGCGATCGGCGGCCCATGGGGCGGAGGTTGACGTACATGATGTTCATTCCCCAGTGATCAGGTGATGCCGTGTGCGACGGCTCATGCTTGGTTCCACGGGCGGCGGTGTCGCGCGGTTCGGGGAGATATGCATCTTTTGTCGGATCTCGCAGTGTTCACCGGGTATGACACGACAAACCGATGCGTATGCGTGAGGATCGGCTTATGCCATGGAAGACCCGAAAACGTGGCGATGCGGCCGATCCGAGTCGCTCCGGGCGCCGTGTCTCGGGTAGCGGGACCATTCCGACCACGGACGAGGAACTGCTCCGGGCTCTGTACGCCGAGCACGCGGGCCCGCTGTTCCACTACGTCCTGCGACTGACGTCAGGAGACCGGCAGTGGGCCGAGGATGTCGTGCAGGAGACGTTGCTGCGGGCCTGGCAGCACCCCGCCGCGTTCGAACCGGAACGCGGCCCGGCGCGCCCCTGGCTGTGCACGGTAGCCCGGCGCCTGGTCATCGACACGCACCGGGCCCGGCAGGCGAGGCCGACGGAGGTGGGGGGCGACGCCCTGGAGCGGGCCGCGGAGCGGACGCCGGGCGAAGACCGGATCGAGCAGGCGCTGCGGAGCTGGGCCGTCGCCGACGCCATCCACACCCTGTCCCCGGATCACCGAGCCGTACTGCTGGAGACGTACTACCGAGGCCGGACCGTGGCGGAGGCCGCCGAGGTGCTGGGCATCCCGCCGGGCACCGTGAAGTCGCGGACGTACTACGCCCTGCACGCCCTCCGGCTGGCTCTGCGGGAACGAGGCATCGAGCGATGACCACGGCATGGAGGAGGTGCCGGCCATGAACGCGGACCACGACGCCCTCCGGCTGGCGCTGGGAGGGTATGTGCTGGGCGTGCTGTCCCCGGCGGAGACGGAACAGGTGCGTGCGCACCTCGCGGAATGCGACGGGTGCAGGGCCGAACACGCCGAGCTGGCCGGACTTCCGGCGCTGCTCGCGACGGTCAGCGCGGCGGAAGCCGAGGGTCGGCCCGTACCGGTCGGTGACGAGGATCCGGCCGATCGGCTGGTGCGGCGGGCGGCGGAGAGCGCCGGGGGCACACCCCAGGCGCCGCCCGGCACGTCCACGGCGCCTCGGGCTCCCGAGGCGGGACTGCTCGACCGGATGCTGCAGCAGGCCGCTGCCAGGCGCCGCAGAACCTGGCGGCGGCAACTGGCCGGTGCGCTCGCCACGTTGACGTTGGTCGCCGGGGCGGCGGTCGGCGGCACATGGCTGGCGATCAGCGGATCCGTGGCCGGTCAGGCGACACGGCCCGCACCGGTCACGCCGGCTCCGGTGCGCACCTTCTCCGGAAGCGACCCCACCACCGGCGTCACTGCTTCGGTCCGGGTCTCGCCCTCGGCGTGGGGCAGCGTGCTGCAGGTCTCCGCCCACGGGGCGCCCGCGGGCATCACCTGCCGGTTGCAGGCGGTCGGGCCCGGTGGGGCCAGGGCGGACGCCGCCACCTGGCGGGCGGGCACGTATCCCGCCGGCACCACGATCCCCGGCGCGGTCCCGATGTCACCGGGGGCCATCGAGCACTTCGAGATCGTCTCGGGCGCGGGCCAGAAGCTGGTCACGATCCGGGCATGAGGTGAACGTCGAAGAAGATGCGCGAAACGGGTGAATAGCTCGAACCATATGTGCTCGTCATCCGTAGAACTGAATGAGTGCTCATACGGGTTCCTACGCAGAAGAGCCGGAAGACCATGTTTGTGACCGATTCGGCCCGTGCCGACACCCTCCCCGCACGGTCCTGCCACCACGAGGCGATGCTCACCCTGCCCGCGCAGGAGGCGCATGTCCCCGCCGCCCGTCACCTCGCGGCGGAACTGCTGGAGTGCTGGCGCGTGCCCGAGAGCGAGCGGGACTCCGCCGTCCTCATCGTCGACGAACTCGCCGCCAACGCCGCCCAGTACGGCCGCGAACGCATGACGCTGCTGCTCGTCCTCGACAGCGGCACCCTGCACATCGTGGTCACCGACTCCGGAACGGCGGTCGAGCGCGTCCACCACGACGCAGCCCCGGACGAGCACGGCCGCGGCACCGGGATCGTCGACTCCCTGGCACAGTCGACCGAGATCCACCAGACGCGCGGCGGGCGAGAGGTCCGCGCCTGTCTGCGGTGCTCGGCGTGATCGACCCCGTACGCTTCCGGCGAGCGGCCACGGCAGGACCGCGGCCGGCCACCGGGCCGCACTCCGCCCCACGGCCGGCGTCGTCCGGGTCGCGGCGTGACCGGACAGAGCGGCGTGATCGGACAGAAGGGCACGGGCGCCCATGGCGGACACCGTCGATGTCGAGGCCGTCTTCCGCGCCGAGTACGGGCGAGCGGTCTCCGTCCTCGTCCGCTTCCTCGGCGACATCGACCTCGCCGAGGAAGCGGTGCAGGACGCCTTCACCACCGCCGTACGCACCTGGCCGGAGTCCGGCGTGCCGCCGAGCCCGGCCGGCTGGATCATCACCACCGCCCGCAACCGGGCCATCGACCGGCTGCGCCGCGAGTCCTCGCGGGACGCCCGGCACGCCGAGGCCGTCCGGCTGTACGCGCCCCACCTGTTCGCGCCCGACCTGCACGCGCCCGAGGCCCCGCCCGAGGAAGGTCCCGTGCGCGACGACCGGCTCCGCCTGATCTTCACCTGCTGCCACCCCGCTCTCGCCCTCCAGGCCCGGGTCGCCCTGACCCTGCGCCTGCTCGGCGGACTGAGCACCGCCCAGATCGCCCGCGCCTTCCTGGTGCCGGAGCCGACGCTCGCCCAGCGGCTGGTGCGGGCCAAGGCCAAGATCCGCGACGCGGGCATCCCGTACCGCGTGCCCCGCGACACCGACCTGCCCGAACGGCTCGGCGGTGTCCTCGCCGTCGTCTACCTGATCTTCAACGAGGGCTACACCGGCGACCCCGCCCTGTGTGCGCAGGCGCTCCGCCTCGGCCGGCTGCTCGCCGCGCTGATGCCGGACGAGCCCGAGGTCACCGGCCTGCTCGCGCTGATGCTGCTCACCGAGTCGCGGCGGCCCGCCCGGCAGGACGCGGACGGCGTCCTCGTCCCGCTGCCCGAGCAGGACCGCACACGGTGGAACCGCGAGCTGATCGCCGAGGGCCAGGACCTGGTCCGGCACTGCCTGAGCCGCGGCCGGCCCGGCCCGTACCAGATCCAGGCGGCGATCAACGCCGTGCACAGCGACGCGCCCACCGCCGAGGCCACCGACTGGGACCAGATCCTGCGCCTGTACGACCAGCTCATGGCCGTGGCGCCGTCCCCGGTCGTCGCCCTGAACCGTGCCGTCGCCGTGGCCGAGACCGAGGGGCCGGCCAGGGCGCTCGACCTCGTCGGCTCCCTGGACCTCGGCCGGTATCACGTGCTGCACGCCGTCCGCGCCGACCTGCTGCGCCGCCTGGGCCGCACCGCCGACGCGGCCGCGGAGTACGGCCTGGCCGCCGAGCTGGCCGGGAGCGAGGCCGAGCGGGCCTACCTGGAGCGGCGCGGTCGGGAGATCCACCCTCCTGCGACGTGACCCGCGTCACTGTGACCGGCCGGAATGAACTTGAGGAACTGAAAGGTTGGTAAATACATCCACCGTCCGATCCAGGCCCGGGCCGAAGCCGCCCGTGCACCACCAGCGAGGCACCCGTGAACCATCCCGCCACCGAACAGCCCGCCGAGCTCGTCGCACGGCTGCGCGCCACCTTCGCCACCGGCCGCACCAAGCCCGTCGAGTGGCGTACCGGCCAGCTGCGCCGACTGCGCGCGATGCTCACCGAGCGCGGCGCCGACCTCGCCGCCGCCCTCCACGCCGACCTCGGCAAGAGCAGCGCCGAGGCGTATCGCACCGAGATCGACTTCACCGTCCGCGAGATCGACCACACCCTCGACCACCTCGAGGAGTGGCTGCGCCCGGAGCCCGCGCCGGTCCCGGCCCACCTCGGCGCCGACGCGACGGCCTGGACGCAGTACGACCCGCTCGGCGTCGTCCTCGTCATCGCCCCCTGGAACTACCCGGCGCAGCTGCTGCTCGCCCCGCTGGCCGGTGCGCTGGCCTCCGGCAACGCGGTCGTCGCCAAGCCGAGCGAGCTCGCTCCGGCCACCTCGGCCGCCCTCGCCGAGCTGATCCCGGCCTACCTGGACACCGACGCGGTCGCCGTGGTCGAGGGCGGCATCCCGGAGACCACGGCCCTGCTGGCCGAGCGCTTCGACCACATCTTCTACACCGGCAACGGCACCGTCGGCCGGATCGTGATGCGCGCCGCCGCCGAGCACCTCACCCCGGTCACCCTCGAACTGGGCGGCAAGTCACCGGTGTTCGTGGACCGCGACGCCGACCTGGACGTGGTCGCGGACCGGCTCGCCCGCGGCAAGTTCCTCAACGCCGGCCAGACCTGTGTCGCCCCCGACTACGTCCTGACCGACCCGGAGACCGCCGCCGCCCTCGAGCCCGCGCTGGTGCGCGCGGTCGAGGCGCTGTTCGGCACGGATCCGGCGACCTCGCCCGAGTACGGCCGGATCATCAACGAGCGGCACTTCGACCGGCTTTCGGGCCTGCTCGGCTCCGGCCGGATCGCGGTCGGCGGCAGGACCGACCGTGACGCCAAGTACATCGCGCCGACCGTCCTGGCGGACGTCGACCCGAAGGCGCCCGTGATGCGGGAGGAGATCTTCGGCCCGATCCTGCCGATCGTCACCGTGTCCGGCCTCGACGAGGCGATCGCCTTCATCAACGACCGCGACAAGCCGCTCGCGCTGTACGTCTTCACCGAGTCCGAGCGGACCCGGGCACGCATCGCCGCCGAGACCTCCTCCGGCGGCCTGGGGCACGGCCTGCCGCTGGCCCATCTCACCGTCTCCGACCTGCCGTTCGGCGGGGTGGGGGAGAGCGGCATGGGCAGCTACCACGGCCGCTACTCCATCGAGACGTTCAGCCACCGCAAGGCGGTGCTGGCCAAGCCGCTGCGGTAATTCCCTTGCGTGGTACGCCGGATGTGCGACATTCCGCCGAATGACCGCTGAAACGATCACCGCGGACGCCTCCGGCACCTTCGAACTCGGCGACCTGCCCGTCCACCGCATCGGCTTCGGGGCCATGCGGCTGACGGGCAGCGCCGCGTTCCACCTCGGCACGCCCAGCGACCGCGCCCGTTCCACAGCCGTGCTGCGGCGGGCCGTGGAGCTCGGCGTGAACCACATCGACACCGCCGCCTTCTACTTCTCCGCCACGCGCTCCGCCAACGAACTCATCAACACCGCCCTCGCCCCGTACGCCGACGACCTGGTCATCACGACCAAGGTCGGTCCGTTCCGCGACTACTACGGCGAGTGGGGCCACGCGGCACGGCCCGACCAGCTGCGCGGCCACGTGGAGGAGAACCTGCGCCAGCTCGGCCGCGACCACCTCGACGTCGTCAACTTCCGCCGCCAGGAACAGGATTCGATCGCCGAGCACTTCGGAGCGCTCGCCGAACTGCGCGAGGCCGGCCTGATACGCCACCTGGGCGTCTCCGGCGTCGGACCGCGCCACCTCGCCGAGGCGCTGGAGATCGCCCCCGTGGTGTGCGTGCAGAACCGGTACGCCCTGGACCGGCCCGATCCCGTCGACGACGAGATGCTGCGCCTCTGCGCCGAACACGGCATCGCGTTCGTCCCCTTCTTCGCCGTCGCGGGCGAGGCCGGACCTCGGGCGGCGGCCGACACCCACGACGACACCGTGCGCGACATCGCCCGCGCCCACGGCGTGAGCCCCGCGCAGATCCGCATCGCCTGGACCCTGCACCAGGGCCCGCACGTCCTCGCCATCCCCGGCACCGGCAACCCGGACCACGTCGCCGAGAACGTCGCCGCAGGCGCCCTGCGCCTCACGGCGGACGAACTGACCCGCCTGAACGCCATCCACACCGGCACGAGCTGATCCGCCCCGGCCGGCGCCCCAGGGGCCTGCTCCTGGACGGCGGGGCCCGGCCTTTGTCCCGGGCTTTCTGGTGCCGGGGTCGGTGGGCCCCGGTCGTCGCCGGGGTCTCCGGGCTTGGCGAGGGCGGCCCCCAACTGTCGTTCCGGGTCTCTGGTCTCGGGGCGGGCGGCGGGTCGAGCCGGCGCTCCGGGTCTGTGGTCTCGGGGCGGCGGGTCGGGCCGGTGTTTCGGGTCTGTGGTCCCGGGGGGCGGTGGGCCTGGTTCTTTCCCGGAGTCTCCGGGTTCGGCGAGGGTGGCCCGTGGTCGCGTATCCGGGTCTCCGCGCCCCGGAGATGGCAGCCCCAGCCGTAGTCAGGGGGTCGCCGGTCTCGGGGCGGTGGCCCCAGCTGTAGCCCGGGAGCGGCGCTCTCCGTGGCGGTGCCCCGCAGTCGTGGCTCCAGGGCGCCGGTCCCCGGGAGGGCGGCCCAGCCGTAGTCCCGGGTTCCCGGTCTGCGGGACGGGGCCCCGCAGTCGTGGCTCCAGGGCGCCGGTCCCCGGGAGGGCGGCCCAGCCGTAGTCCCGGGTTCCCGGCCTGCGGGACGGGGCCCCGCAACCCGGGCCTGCGGGACGGGGCCCCGCAGCCGTAGCTCCAGATCCCCGGTCCCCGGGACGGTGGCCCCAGCCGCAGTCCCGGAGTCCCCCATTTTCGGGGGCGGTCCTTCAACCGCAGCCCCGGGTCCCCCGGTCCCGGCACGGTGGCCCCCAGCCGTCCCCGCCCCCGCCACCTGTCCCCCTGACGACAGTCCCTGACGACCAGTCCTCCCATAATGGGTGCGGGGGCACAGCCGTACGAAGGCTCGATTGACTACCATCGTGTAGACGGTCGCCCGGGCCGCACAGCTGCACACGAAGACGGGTGAGGGACGTTCCATGACCGAGGCGAAGGACGAGCGCCGGCCGGCCGGTGAGCTCGAGGCGAGCGTCATGGCCGCACTGTGGGCCGCCGGCGCCCCGCAGACGCCCGGCCAGGTCCAGCTGAGCCTCGGCGCGGACCTGGCGCGTACGACGGTGACCACGATCCTCACCCGCCTGTACGACAAGGGCGTCGTCGAGCGGCACCGCCAGGGCCGCGGCTACGCCTACCTCCCGGTCCGGGACGTCCAGGACGCGCACGGCCTCACCGCCCGCCGGATGCACAGCGAACTCGACCGGGACAGCGACCGCGAGACCGTCCTCGCCCGCTTCGTCGCCCAGCTCAGCCCCGACGACGAACGGATCCTGCGGGACCTGCTCGAAGCCGACGAATGATGACCGCACTCCTCCTGCTGCCCCTGCTGCTGCCGTTCGCCCTGCCGGCCCTGGCCCGCCGGGCCCTGGATCGGCTGGCCCCGGCCGCCGCGCTGTGGGCCGTCACCGGCTGTGCGGTGGTCCTCGCCGGCTGCTCGCTGGCCGCGCTCGGCTCGTTCGTGCTCATCGGGCTGCTCAAACTCCCGCTCTTCGCCGCGCTCGGCGAGCTGATCCACCCGCTGCGCACCGCCTCGGACCTCGTCGTGCTGCCGGCCGCCGCGACCTCCGTCGGCGCCCTCGCCGTCTGCGGCTGGACCCTCGTGCGCTCGGTGCTGCACCAGACCCGCGCCTTCCGCGCGGCCCGCACGGAGGCCGGGCGTGGGCCCTCGGCCGGCGACCTGTGCGTGGTGGACTCGCCCCGCCCGGACGCCTACGCCCTGCCCGGCCGCCCGCACCGCATCGTCGTCACCACCGCGATGCTGCGCAGCCTGGACGGTGCCGAGCGGGAGGCGCTGTTCGCGCACGAGCGGGCGCACAACGACGGTCGCCACCACTACTTCCTCGCCGCCGGCGAACTCGCCGCGCACTGTCATCCGGCGCTCCGCCCGGTCCGCGAGACCATACGCCTCGCCGCCGAGCGCGCCGCCGACGAGGCCGCCGCCGCCAGCGTCGGCGACCGCCGTCTGACCGCCCGGGCCATCGCCCGCGCGGCCCTCGCCGGACAGGCCACCCGCTCAGCCCACTCCGAGCGCCCCGACTTCGCGGCCGCCGCGACCACCGGCCCCGTGCCGCAGCGCGTCCAGGCCCTGCTGGCCGCCCCCCTCGTGCCCCGGGCCGGCCGAGCGATCGCCGCCCTCCTCATCGCCTGCACGGCCGTCTCCTGCGCCGCCTCGGTCGTCGGCATGGCCGATTTCCACCACCGGGTGGAGGTCGCCCAGGGCGACGCGAGGCCCTGACGCGCAGGTCCGGGCCCCCGACGCAACCCCGCATCACCTCCACCCCTTGAAAGCCGCACGGCAACGCGCGTAGAACCATGACTGGCGCCTGCGAGGTTTTACGTATAACCTCACGCGCTAACCACCCACACCGGAAGGTCCCGATGCGACGCGTCGCCCTGGTCACCCTCGTCGTCGACGACTACGACGAGGCCGTCCGCTTCTACACCGAGGCCCTCGGCTTCCGGCTGGCCGAGGACGCCCCCCGCCCCGACGGCACCCGCTGGGTCGTCGTGGAACCGGGCGGCCCGGACACCGGCACCGGACTGCTGCTGGCCCGCGCCAAGGACGAGGCCCAGCGGGCCCGGGTCGGCGACCAGACCGGCGGACGCGTCGGGTTCTTCCTGCACACCGACGACTTCGCCCGCGACCACGCCCGGATGACCGCGGCCGGCGTGACCTTCCTGGAGGAACCGCGGCACGAGCCCTACGGCACCGTCGCCGTCTTCCAGGACCTGTACGGCAACCGCTGGGACCTGCTCCAGCCCGCCACCCGCTGATCACCACCGCACCACCTGCCGAGGAAACGAAACGCCATGACCGCGTCCCGCATCGACACCGAGACCCTCCGCCGGCTCCCCAAGGCCGTGCTGCACGACCACCTCGACGGCGGCCTGCGCCCCGCCACCGTCGTGGAACTCGCGGCGGAGATCGGTCACACCCTGCCCACCACCGACCCCGACGAGCTGGCCGCCTGGTACTTCGAGGCCGCCAACTCCGGCGACCTGGTCCGCTACATAGCCACCTTCGAGCACACCCTCGCCGTCATGCAGACCCGTGAGGGCCTGCTGCGCACCGCCGAGGAGTACGTGCTGGACCTCGCCGCCGACGGTGTCGTCTACGCCGAGGTGCGCTACGCCCCCGAGCTGAACACGAAGGGCGGCCTCACGCTCAGCGAGGTCGTGGAGACCGTGCAGGAGGGCCTCGCCGCCGGTATGGCCAAGGCGGCCGCAGCCGGCACCCCCGTACGCGTCGGCACCCTGCTGTGCGGCATGCGGATGTTCGACCGTGTCCGTGAGGCCGCCGACCTGGCCGTGGCCTACCGCGACGCCGGTGTCGTCGGCTTCGACATCGCCGGCGCCGAGGACGGCTTCCCGCCCGCCGACCACCTCGCGGCCTTCGAGCACCTGCGCCGCGAGAGCGTGCCCTTCACCATCCACGCCGGCGAGGCGCACGGCCTGCCCAGCATCCACCAGGCCCTGCAGGTGTGCGGCGCCCAGCGCATCGGCCATGGCGTACGCCTCACGGAGGACATCGTGGACGGCAAGCTCGGCCGGCTCGCCTCCTGGGTGCGCGACCGCCGGATCGCCCTGGAGATGTGCCCCACCTCCAACCTGCAGACCGGCTGCGCCACCTCGATCGCCGAGCACCCGATCACGGCCCTGAAGGACCTCGGCTTCCGGGTCACCCTCAACACCGACAACCGACTGGTGTCGGGGACGACGATGACCCGGGAGATGTCCCTGCTGGTCGAGGAGGCCGGCTGGACGGCCGAGGACCTGCGCACGGTCACGGTGAACGCCCTCAAGAGCGCCTTCATCCCGTTCGACGAGCGCAAGGCCCTCATCGAGGACGTCGTCCTGCCGGGTTACGCGGCGGCGCTCTGAACCAGCCCCCTGAGGTAGGCGGCCTGTCCGATGTGCTGAAGGTCGTCGGACAGGACGCTCACCAGGCGGACGCCCAGGCTGACCGGGGGATCCCAGCGCTCGTCCACGATCCGTTCCAGATCCTTGGCCGCCAGCGGGCGCAGCACGCCGAGGCTCTGCTCGTGCACGGCGTCGTAGTACCCGGTGAGCAGGTCGGCGGACGCGACCCGCACCTTCGCGACCTTGGCCGGGCTGTGCCCGTACCCGGTGTCGTGGCGGGGCAGGTCGAGGCCGAAACGCTTCTCCCAGCCCTGGGACAGCCACACCTGGTCGAGGTCGAAGGCGTCTGCGATGTGGTCGTCCTGCACCCGGGTCAGATGCCACACGAGCCAGGCGATGGAGTTGGCGTCGGGGGCCGGGCGGTGGTGCAGCGCGTCCGGTCCGAGGCCCTCGAGGGCGGCATGGACTTCTTCCTGGATGCGGCCGTAGCCGTCGATGAGGATGTCCTTCGCATGCATACCGTCCACCATCCCAAACAGCGGGCGCTCACGCGTCCGGAATCCAGCTCCCGTGGAAACCGAGCGGCACCCGCCCGGGCAGGTGCACCCGTGCCACCGGCTCGCCGGTGAAGTCCTGAGCGGCCAGGATCACCAGGTCGGCGGCACCGCGGTCCGGGTTGTGGACGTACGCGATCGCGTATCCGTCGTCCTCGGCCGCCCGGTGGCCGGCCAGGTCGCGCGGTACGAACACCGCCTCGCCCGCCGCCGCGCCCTTCGGCAGCCGGTGCACCTGGGTGGCGCCGCGCAGCAGGTCGTGCTTGACGAGCGCGTTGGAGAAGGCGTCGTCGGGCGGGGTGCCGCCGTCCGGTGTCAGATAGGCGGCCGTCAGCTCGGCCGCCGCGGCCGTGTAGCCGTAGCGGTGCCGGCGCGACACCAGCGACTCGTTCACACGCGGGAATTCCTGCGGCCGGTCGTCCAGCACCCGCTGCCGTACGCGGCCGTGGTGCAGGTCGATCGTCCAGCGCTCCAGCTTCGTGGTGCCCGTGTCGTACGGACCGTCCGAGCCGCGCCCGTCGACGTGGAACGGTGCCGGGTAGGTCGTCAGGTCGACCACCACGGAGCCGCCCTCGTCGTAGGCGTTGAGCGTGTGCGAGGAGAAGACGGGGTCGATCCCGAACCAGCGCACCGGCCCGCCGGTCCGTCGCATGACGCCCACCCGGGTCGGGTGGTGCCGGTTCCAGACGTACGGCACCGGGGCGCCCCGTCCGGCCGCCGCCGCGTCGAAGGTCACCGGGATGTCGAAGAGGACGACGTGCCGCTCGGTCAGCGCGAAGTCGTGCATCATCGGCGCGTCCGCCACCGGGATCCGGTGCGTGCGGGCGACCCGCCCGGCGCGGTCCACGACCAGGTGCCGGACGTGGTCCCAGGTCGCGTGGTAGGCGACGGCGTGCAGCTCACCGGCGTGCACGTCGAACTTGGTGTGCGCGGCGAACGAGCCCTGCAGGGTGCCCCTGAAGTCGTGGGTCCCCACAGTGCCCAGCTCGCCGTCGAGTTCGTACGGCAGCGGACCGCTCTCCTGGAGCGCGAGGACCCGTCCCCGGTACGGGATCACATGCGTGTTGCACGCGAAGTCCTCCTCCGGCACCGGACCCGGATACGCCTCGCCCAGCTTCTGCGCGACCTGCGCGGAGCGCACCCAGCGGTTGCGGTACCACTCGGCCCTTCCGTCGCGCAGCCGGACGCCGTGCACCATGCCCTCGCCGAGCATCCAGTGATGGGTCCGGGGATCCTCCAGGCCGAGGACGTTGGGGCCGTTGCGCAGGAAGCGGCCGTTCAGCTCGTGCGGGACGCGTCCCGTCACCGGCAGGTCGAAGGCCGTCAGTTCCTCCGTGAGGGGAGCGAACGCCCCTTCCAGAAAAGGAAAGTGACGTTCCATCACCCTGCCTGCGGGGCGGGCCGCCGCCCGGCCTGTGCCCAGGCCGGTGAGGGCGCCCGCCGCCGTGAGTCCGGCCGTGCCGCGCAGCACGGTCCGCCGTGTGTGTTCCGCCATGCCATGTCCTCCTGACCGTCGTCGTCCTGGCCGACGGTCCCGAGTCTCGTGCGGCGGGCGGCCGGAATCAGGAGGGCTGGGACCCCTCCTGGGGTGGTGCCAGGCCCCCTGTCGCGCCGCCGGTCTCCAGGAGCGTGACGAGCGCCCGGGCGGCGGGACTGGTGGCACGGTCCGGCGGCAGCAGCGCCACGGTCTCGTACTCCGTCTCGCCCGTCCCCTTGAGCGGCAGTGCCGTGAGCGAGGGCCGCTTGTGCCGGAAGTGCCGGGGTACGACCGCGATCCCGAGGTTCTCGTCCACCAGGTCCAGCAGGCTGTGCACGTCGTTGACCTCCAGCGCGACCGTGCGCCGGACTCCGGCCGCGGCGAACGCGGCGTCGGTGGTGCGGCGCGGGCCCCAGTCCGGGTGGAAGTCCACGAAGACCTCACCGGCCAGATCGTCCGGGGTCAGCACCGCGCCCGTCGAGGTCAGCCGGTGGCCGGGGTGGCACAGCGCGGTCATCGGCTCGCTCGTCAGCGCCACCGAACGCAGCTGGTCGCTGTCCGCCTGGGTGCGGTAGGCGAAGGCGAGGTCGAGCCGGCCTGCCGCCACCTCCTCGGCCAGCGCGCCCGAACCGGCCTGCCGCAGCCGGATCTCCACGTCCGGATGCCGACCCCGGAACGCGGCCAGCAGCCGTGCCGGGTGCACCCCTGCGATGCACTGCTCGGTGCCGAGCGCCAGCGTGCCGCGCAGCACGCCCTGCACGGCCGCGACCGCCTCGTGCGCCGCGCGGACCTGCGCCAGGATCCGCTCGGCCTCCACCAGCAGCGCCCGACCCGCCTCGGTGAGCGTCACCCGCCTGGTGGTCCGCACGAACAGCGGCGCCCGCAGCTCCCGCTCCAGCGCCCGGATGGACGCCGACAACCCCGACTGGGACACCAGCAGGCGTTCGGCGGCCCGGGTGAAATGCTGGTCCTCGGCGACGGCGACGAAGTGCTGGAGATGGCGCAGTTCCATGATTGAGAAGCCTAGCCGCTGAATTCCATCGGATTCTTCTGTTGGACCGCTGCGTGCGGCTCGCGCGAGAGTGGCACCGGTAGATCGTGTGCCAACCCCTCTGGAGTCGCGTTGTACACCGCACATCCCGACCGTTACGCCGACATGCCCTACCGGCGCACCGGACGCAGCGGACTGAAGCTCCCCGCGCTGTCCCTCGGCCTGTGGCACAACTTCGGCCCGGACCGGCCCGTCGAAACCCAGCGGGCCATCCTGCGCCGCGCCTTCGACCTGGGCGTCACCCACTTCGACCTCGCCAACAACTACGGCCCGCCGCCCGGCGCCGCCGAGTCCGCGCTCGGCGAGGCACTCAAGGCCGACTTCCGGCCGTACCGGGACGAACTGATCATCTCCACCAAGGCCGGCTACCTGATGTGGCCCGGCCCGTACGGCGAATGGGGCTCGCGCAAGTACCTGCTGTCCTCGCTCGACCAGAGCCTTGCGCGCATGGGCGTGGACCACGTCGACATCTTCTACTCCCACCGCCCCGACCCGGACACTCCGCTGGAGGAGACGATGGGCGCCCTGCACGCGGCGGTGCAGCAGGGCAAGGCGCTCTACGTCGGCGTCTCCAACTACTCGGCGGAGCAGTCCCGCGAGGCCGCCCGCATCCTCGCCGACCTCGGCACCCCGCTGCTCATCCACCAGCCGCGCTACTCGATGCTCGACCGCCGCCCCGAGGACGAGGGACTGCTGGACGCCCTGGACGAACTCCAGGTCGGCTCCATCGCCTACTCCCCGCTGGAACAGGGCCTGCTCACCGGCCGCTACCTCGACGGCATCCCCGAGGACTCCCGGGCCGCGAGCGACAGCCCCTTCCTGAACTCGGACGCGGTCACCGAGGACCTCGTCGGCCGTCTGCGCGCCCTCGACGAGATCGCCGAGTCCCGCGGGCAGACCCTGGCCCAGCTGGCCCTGGCCTGGGTGCTGCGTGGCGGCCGGGTCACCTCCGCGCTGGTCGGCGCGAGCAGCCCGCAGCAGCTCGAGGACAGCGTCGGCACCATCCGCAACCTGGACTTCGAGGACGGGGAACTGGCGCGGATCGACGCGATCGTCAAGCCGTGAGCCGCTCGCCGACCTCCCGGAGGCGGGCCGCCGCCTCCGGGCCGACGGCGTAGACACCGCCCAGCCCCCGTCGAGCTGCGGGCCGGCGGCGCACCACACGCTGGTCGCCGCTCCCTGGGCGACGGTCTTCTGCTGCCAGGGGGTGCGTACCGGGCGGCCCTCCTCGTCGATGGTGCCGGCCGCCCGCAGGGCGTCCTCGGTGAGGCGCCTGGCGCACGCCGACCCGGCCCACCCCTGGCAACTGGAGGAGCCGGCGCGCGCCGCCTACCGGGAGTCGGTCGTCAGCTGAGCCGTTCCGCCAGGCGTACGGTCACGGTGTCGCCCTCCCGTTTGCCGATCGCCTTCCGGATGGCGGCCTTCACGGGGAGCTTGTGCCGGCCGTCTCCCAGAGCCATGAACGAACTCCGGAACGGGTGGCCGTCAACCGTGCCGCGGACCTTGACCAGGCCACGGGTGCCGAAGAACTCGGCCGAGCGCGGCCAGACCACATAGGTCCAGCCGCCGGCCTCCGGACTCCTGTGAAGAACCGCGGTGAACTCCACGTCCACCGGACCGCTCGTCTGCATGGTGTACCTCCGTGTGCCTCGGTGTGCCGCCGCGCGCGGCGCCCTGCCGGGAACCGTGTGTCAGGACAGACCGTCGCGCGCGGCGGAACTCATCGCCGGCCAGGCGGTGTCAGGCACCCGCCGGAACCCGGTCGAGAAAACCCAGCACCTGGCGGATCCGGCCCTCGTCGTCCAGCGTGACGACGTCGAACCCGGCGACCGGCGCCGAGCCGTCGGCCTCGTTCACCAGCTCCCAGCCGAAGCGCGCGGTGTCGTGGTGTCCGTCCACCACACCGAGCGGTCGGAAGACGAACCCGGGGAACTGCTCGTGGGCCGCCGCGATCACGGCCGCGATGCCCTCGTGGCCGCGGACGTCGGCGAGCGGGTCGGTGTAGCCGCCGTCCACGGTCCATGCGGCGGCGACCGCCTTCTTCAGCTCCTCCGGCTCGGTGGCGTTCCAGGCCTCGAGGTAACGGACGGCGGCGCTCTCGTAACGGTCGGTGTTCGCGGACATGGTGAATCAGCCTCCATCGAGGTCGTGGCTGCGGACAACCGCTGGTCGGATCCGGATCCGGGGCTTCGCCGATCCGGTGTGACCACCATGCCGGAGCGCCTGGAGGCGGGTCGATTACCTGCCTGGTCATGCCCGGGGGCCGCGAACGCGCCGGTGTGTTCCGGCCAGATCGGGCGGTGAATATGCCAACAGACTGGCCGGAAAGTCATGGTGACAGTGTTTCGGGAGTGGCGATACTCGAACATCAGGGGCACTTCACCGCACAGGAGCCGCACGGAGAGCGAGGCCGGGCCGGGCGCAACCAGCGAGGCGACGGGGGAGTGAGGCGTGCACGACGAATTCCTGTGCCATGTCACGGCGTACGGCATGTGCGACGGCCGGCGCATCGGGGTACCGCTCGGCACCTATCGCGCCCCGACGCTGGCCCTGGCCCTGTGGTGGCTGCGCGACCGCGCCTCCTGGATCGCCGAGCGTCTGGACCCGAGCCCGGAGGACCCCGCCTTCCCGGGGGGCTCGCTGGTGCCGGTGGCGGACACGGTGGCCGACGTGCCCGCCCTGCTGCGCGCCTGGTGCGCCGACGACGTCCGGCAGGAGCAGGTGGCCGACGAACTGGCGGGCGGACGGCTGGTGCGGATCGCCGCCAGCGACGACACCACCGAGTACGAACTGCTCGCCGAGTCCGTCGACGCGCTCCGCATGCAGCGCACGCTGCCGGCACTCGTCGTACCCGTCGCCTGACACGTGTCCGCCGGTCGGTGCGGCACCCCGGCTCCGGGCGCACATGTGGGTGAATCGGTAGAATTCTGGCCATGGCGGAGCGGCCGATCGCCCCGACGGCGCCCGAACTCGTGCTGGAGACCGACACGGGCTCCACGATCATGAGTCCGGGGCACGACTATCACCTCGGGCGCGACCCGTTGAGCGACATCGTCCTGGACGATGCCCGGGTCTCGTGGCACCACGCCGTGCTGCGCTGCGACCACGATCGCTGGACCCTGACGGACGAGCACAGCACCAACGGCACCTACGCCGACGGCCGCCGCATCGACCGGTGGGGCGTGCGCCCCGGCAGCGTGATCCGCTTCGGCAACCCCACCGACGGCCCGCGCGCGGTCCTCGCCGGCGCCCCGCGGCCCGCCCCCGACCGGCCCTCCTCGGTGTCGCTCCCCCTGCTGACCGGCACCTTCCGCAGGCCCAGCAGTGTCCGCCCGCTGCCCGTGCGCTCGGTCCGCATCGGCCGATCCGCCGACAACGACCTGGTGGTGGACGACCTGGTCGTCTCCCGCCGCCACGCCGAACTGCGCGCCCACCCCGACGGCACGTACGAGATCGTCGACCTCGGCAGCCACAACGGCACCTACCTCAACGGCAGGCCCGTCACCCGCGCGCCCCTGGGCCCCGGCGACATCGTCGGCATCGGCCACGTCGCGTTCTGCCTGGTCGGCGACGAACTCCAGGAGTACGTCGACACCGGCGAGATCTCCCTCGACGTCCAGGACCTCACCGTCGCCGTCGACGGCGGACGCAAGGTCCTCCTCGACCACGTGTCCTTCCCGGTGGGGGAGAAGTGCCTGCTCGCGGTGGTCGGACCGAGCGGCGCCGGCAAGTCCACGCTGCTGAACGCCCTGACCGGGCAGCGGCCCGCCGACCGCGGCACCGTCCTGTACGACGGCCGCGACCTCTACCGCGACTACGCCGAACTGCGCCAGCGCATCGGACTGGTGCCGCAGGACGACATCCTGCACCCCCAGCTCACCGTGCGCGCCGCCCTGACCTACGCCGCCGAGCTGCGCTTCCCCGAGGACACCGCCGCGGCCGAGCGACGGGCCCGGGTGGACGAGGTCATCCGGGAACTCGGCCTCGGACAGCGCGCCGACCAGCCCGTGCACAGCCTCTCCGGCGGGCAGCGCAAGCGGGTCAGCGTGGCCTTGGAGCTGCTGACCAAGCCCTCGCTGCTCTTCCTGGACGAGCCGACCTCCGGCCTCGACCCCGGCATGGACCGGTCGGTGATGAACATGCTGCGCGGCCTCGCCGACGACGGCCGTACCGTCATCGTGGTCACCCACAGCGTCCTCAGCCTCGGTGTCTGCGACCGCCTCCTGGTGCTCGCCCCCGGCGGCAAGGTGGCCTACTACGGGCCGCCCGACGACGCCCTCGCCTTCTTCGGCTTCGAACAGTGGCCGGAGGCCTTCGAGGCCTTCGACCGCGATCCGGAACGCGACTGGGCCAGGGAGTACCGCGAGTCGCCGTTCCACCGGCACTACGTCACCGAGTCCACCACCCAGCCCCACCACCCGGGCCCGGCCCCCGTCGTCCCGGCGCCGCCGCCCCGCCCACGCGGCCGGGGCGCCCAGCTCGGCACGCTGGTCCGCCGTTACGCGGCCGTCCTCAGCTCCGACCGCACCTTCCTGCTCGTCATGATCGCCCTGCCGTTCGTCATGGGCGCCATGGCCCGCGCCCTGGCCGGCGGCCGGCTCGCCCGGGACACCGCGATGAACGCGCTGCTCATCCTGTGCGTCGGTGCCGTGCTGACCGGCGCCGCCAACGCGGTGCGCGAACTCGTCAAGGAACGCGTCGTCTACCAGCGCGAACGCGCCGTCGGCCTGTCCCGTTCGGCCTATCTGATGTCCAAGATCGTGGTGCTCGGCACGATCAGCGTCGTCCAGGCCGTCGTCCTCACCCTGGTCGCCCTCCTCGGCGTCGACCTGAACACCCCCGGCGGCCGGGGCGTCCTGCTGCCGCCGCTGGCCGAGATCACCCTGGCCGCCGCGCTGCTCGCGTTCACCGCGATGATGCTCGGCCTGCTGGTCTCCGCGCTGGTGCGCAAAGAGGAGGTGACGATGCCGCTGCTGGTGCTGCTCGCCATCGTCCAGGTCGTGTTCTGCGGGGCGCTGCTCCCGCTCAGCGGTGTGCCCGGCCTGGAGCAGCTGTCCTGGCTCGTGCCCTCCCGCTGGGCGCTCGGCGCCATGGCCGGCACCGTCGGGCTGTCCCGGATCGTCCCGGGCAAGCTGACCGCCGACCCCCTCTTCCGCCACTCGACGGGCGTCTGGCTGCTCGATCTGGTCATGCTGGTGGTGCTCTCCGTCCTCTACGGGCTCGTGGTCGCCCGGCTGCTGCGCCGGCACGAGCCCGCCGTGATGCGGAAGTAGGCGAACGCGATGGCACACACGCGGAAGCAGGCGTCCCGATGAGCAGAACGCCCAGTCCCGGATTCCGGCCCACGCACGTCGTGCCGCCGCGCGGCATGCCCGCCTGGGAGGCCCCCGACCCGGCCCGGCCCACCCTGCCCCTCGACCCGCTGCTGCCGGTCGAGCTCGTGGAGCGGCGCGGCGACTGGGGGTACATCCGCTGCGCCAACGGCTGGGGCGCCTGGGTCGACGGCCGCCGGCTCGTCGCCGTACCCGAGGACCCGCCCGCCGCCGACGGCCCGGCGGACACCGCCGATCCGCGGCCCCTGCTGACCCGCGCCGAGCAGGCCCTGGCCGATTACCGGTCCGCGGTGGAGGAACTGGCGGCCGGCGCCCTGGACGGCGAGGACTTCGAGGACCGTACCCGGGGCCTCAGGATCGGAATCGTCGTCGACGGGGAGTCCATGTGGCTGTACGACCCCGAGGAGGGCCGCTGGGTGTACGGCGACGGACGGCGGCTGACCACCTACGCCACCGACCGCGAGATCACCGGCGACAACGCCACCGGGCACGCCCCGACCCGGCTGGTCGCGCCCGAAGGCGAGCGCTGATGGCGCGCGAGACCAGCCTGTTCTCCGGCCGGCCCTCGGAGCTGATCGGCCGGCAGATCGCGAGCTACCTCATCGAGAGCGAGATCGGACGCGGCGGCATGGCCGTCGTCTTCCGCGCCCGCGACCTGCGCCTGGACCGCACGGTCGCGCTCAAGCTGCTCGCCCCCGAACTCGCCCGCAACGACACCTTCCGCAAGCGTTTCACCCACGAGTCCCAGGTGGCCGCGGCGATCGACCACCCGCACATCGTGCCGGTCTTCGAGGCCGACGAGACCGACGGGGTGCTCTACATCGCCATGCGGTACGTCGCCGGCAGCGATCTGCGCCACGTCCTGGACCTGCGCGGACCACTGCCGCTGCCCGATGCCGTACGGATCGCCGCTCAGGTGGCCTCCGCCCTCGACGCCGCCCACGAGCACGGCCTGGTGCACCGGGACGTCAAGCCCGGCAACATCCTGGTCGCCGAGGGCATCGACAGCGACCACCCCGAGCACGTGTATCTGACCGACTTCGGGCTCACCAAGAAATCGCTGTCCCTGACCGGCTTCACCAGCGTCGGCCAGTTCGTCGGCACCCTCGACTACGTGGCCCCCGAGCAGATCTCCGGCCGCCCGGTCGACGGGCGCTGCGACGTCTACGGCCTGGCCTGCGTCGTCCACGAGACCCTCACCGGCCGCCCGCCGTTCCTCCGCGACGACGACATGGCCCTCCTGTGGGCCCACCAGTACGACGATCCGCCCCCGCCGAGCGAGACCCGCCCCGGCCTCGACCCCGCGGTGGACCCGGTCTTCGCCAAGGCCCTGGCCAAGAGCCCCGACGCCCGCTACGACACCTGCCTCGCCTTCGTCGCCGCCCTGCGCGCCGCCACGGCGACCGGCTCCGGCCCGGCCGGTGTCCGCCCGGCGCCGGAGCCCGACACGGAGACGGACCACACGACGGTGAGCGGCCCGCCGAGCCCCCCGCACTGGGCGGATCCGGTGTACCGGGCGGACGCAACGGCGTGACCCCGCGGCCCGGTCGGCGACCCCGGGGCCGACGGGATCCTCAAGGCGGGCTCACCTCGCCCCGACGGTGCACCCGCCGGGCCAGCAGGCCGCCCAGGAACCCGGCGACCAGTCCCCACAGCGCGCCCAGGCCCACCGCCTGCCACAGCTGGGGTCTGAGGAACAGTTCTCCGGACAGTCCGCCGCCCAGGTCGCCGATGCCGAGCAGGGAGAGCCCGTAGTGCGCCGAGATGCGGCCGGTCAGACAGATCATCAGCACCGTCAGCGCCAGCGCCACGCCCAGGTGGACGGCGTGCTGCCACAGGCGGATCCGGGCCGGCGAGCTCGCTGCCATCCGGAAGGCCACGGCCAGCAGCAGGATCGCGTCCACGACCACCAGCCACCACCACCGGCCGTCGTAGTCGGTGAGCGAGCGCAGGTTGAGCGCGGAGACGTCCGGGGTGCGCAGGATCGCGTCCAGGACATGCGGCATGGGCAGGCCGAACGGGCCGTGCACGCGGCCGGTCCAGGTCGCTCCCAGACCGAGGGTGAGGGCAAGCCAGGCCAGATTGGGCAGGCCGAGCAGGATCAGCGCCAAGATCGCCGAGGCGTGCCCGCGAGTGGCCGCCGTGATCAGCGCGGTGACCAGGCCGATCACCACGTACGCGAGGAGCAGCACCACCATCGCGTGCGCCGCCGGGCGCACCGACTCCTGCAGACGCAGCAGCCGCCCCGGCAGCGGCGCCCCGCGCGCGACCAGCAGCGCCAGCACCAGCACCCCGGCCAGCCACAGCAGGCCGAACAGCACCGTCAGCGGCACGTCCGTGGTGAAGCCGACCCGGGGCGCGGCGCCGAACAGGCCGGTCAGGTCGCTCAGGGTGCCGCTGCCCACGTCGACGGCGAAGGTCTGCCGGGCACCGAGGGCCAGGCCGATCAGCACGAGCAGCCACAGCACCGCGATCCGGGCGGCCCAGCCGGCCAGCTCACCGGCCGAGGCGACCGCCCGGTGCCGCAGCGGACGCAGGAAGCCCCCGCCGATCGCCAGCGCGCCGACCAGGGTCACCGACAGCGGGATCACGGTGACCCCGGCCCGGGTCTGCGCCAGCGCGCCCGCGTTGCCGGAGAGTTCCACACTGCCGCCGACCGCCGTGACCAGGGTCGCGGCCACCACCCGCGGGAACGCGCCGTCCGGCAGGCCACCCGCTCCGGCCGCCCACAGTCCCAGCGACGCCACCAGCACCATGACGGCCAGCCCGGTCAGCACCGCGGCCACGGCCTGCGCCCAGCCATGACGGGCGACGGGCGGGGCGACGGTCGGAACGCTCACGGTTGACACGCTATGCAGCGGCCGGGCAGCCCGCCCGCCGGGTGGGCCGTTCGCGTCGGCTTGCGAGCCTCACGGCCCTGCGACACACAATGGGATCAATGTGCAGCCAAATGCAGCAAACGGGATTTGACTGAGAAAAGCCGCGCATCGCCTCGCGTACCGCTCCGCGTATCGCGACGATCGCGACGGGAAGAAGTGCTCGTGAGCGCCGAACCTCCGTCCTCCGGCCGCCCGACAGGGCCGCCCTCCGGCCCGCTGTCGGGCTCGTCCCGGCCCCCCTCCGGACCACCGCCCTCCCAACCGCCGGGTGGCGGTGCCGGTGGTGGAGCCAGGGGACCGCACGGGCCGTGGTGGAAGTCCGTGCCGCGGGTGGCGGCCCTCACCGCCGCCGTCGTCGCCGCCGTGGTCCTCGCGGTGGTCTTCACCCGTCCGGGTGGCGGAGGCAAGGGCGGCGAGGTCTTCCTGCAGTCCGCGAACAGCAGCGGCCAGGACCCGTTCACCGAATCCACCGCGAAGGAGAGTTCCGCCCCGCCCCCGCCCTCCGCCTCCGCCGCGCCCTCCGGCACGGCCAACGCGGTGCATGGGGTCGAGGGCGGGGCGCCCGGCCTGTACGGCGGCACCAACCGCACGCCCGCCTGCGACGTCGAGAAGCAGATCAGGTTCCTGCAGGCCGACCCGGGCAAGGAGAAGGCCTTCGCCTCCGTGGTCGGCGTCCAGCCCGCCGGCGTGCCCGCCTATCTGCGCTCGCTGACCCCCGTCCAGCTCCGCGTCGACACCCGGGTCACCAACCACGGCTACCGCAACGGGGCTGCCACCAGCTACCAGTCGGTCCTCCAGGCGGGCACCGCCGTACTGGTGGACAACCACGGCGTCCCCCGCGTGCGCTGCGCCTGTGGCAACCCGCTGAACCCGCCGGTCGCCCAGAAGAGCACGCCGACGCTGGTGGGCCCCACCTGGTCGGGGTACCGGCCCTCGAACGTGGTCGTGGTGACGCCCGCGCCGACGGTCGTCAACGTCTTCGTGCTCTACGACAACCACCACAAGGACTGGATCCACCGCGAGCGCGGTGACCAGTACGGCACGCACGACCAGCACGCCAGGCCGCCGATGCTCCCGCATCCCTGGAACCCGCCCCGGCCCCCGTCCCCGTCGTGCCCGCCGGGCTCGAAGCACTGCCCGTCCACACCGTCCACCCCGGGCAAGCCGAGCCCGTCGACGTCGCCGTCGACGTCGCCGTCGAGCTCGTCGCCGTCGCCGTCCAAGTCCTCCCCGTCCTCTTCTCCCTCCTCATCCTCGTCCTCTTCCTCGGCCTCGCCGTCGGCGTCGAGTTCGTCGCCGTCGTCCTCGTCCCCGTCGTCGTCCGCTTCCTCCTCCACGTCCTCGCCCTCTTCGTCGTCCTCGCCTTCGGCATCGAAGACGTCGGCATCGAAGTCACCACCGGCATCGATGTCGTCGGCATCGCGGTCGTCGGAGTCGAAGTCGCCGGAGTCGAAGTCGCCGTCCACCGGGTCGTCCTCCGCCAGTCCGGTGTCGCCGTCCGCGGGCTCGCCGTCGGCCCGGACCTCGAGCGAGAAGGCGTCGTCGCAGCAGCAGACGACCAGCTTCACTGCGCCGTCCTCGGCGAGTTCCGCTCCGGGCCCGGCGACCCCTGTGACCCCGGGGACGCCCGGCGAGTCGGCGATGACGCCCACCGCGCAGATGACGCCCACCGAGCAGCAGCCGCATGGTTCGCCTTCGGTGTGAGCGGTCGCGGCCCCGGGCAGCGTGACCATCGCCACTGTGCGCGGTCGGCGAACGCCCCGGGGGACTGCGGAGCCCGGCACGGGGTACGAGGACAGGTGCAACAGGCGTCCGGCCGGGCCGGGTCTTCCGAGAGAGACAGCATGACCAATTACCTGGGCGGGGCAGTGATACCGACTGGCTTCGACGTACCCGTGGAGCCGCTGTGGCGGGCGGCGCACTACACCGGCGAACCCGGTTGCATCGCCGAGGCGCGCGCCTTCGCCGCCCGCTTTCTGGAGCAGCTGTGCACCGAGTGGTGCGCTATCGCCGACCGCCGCGCCCACGGTGAGCTGCTCCTGCTCGTGAGCGAACTCGTCACCAACGCCGACCAGCACAGCAACGGCCCGTACATGCTGGAACTGGAAGGCACGGACAGCGCCGTCACCGTGTGCGTCTACGACAGCAGCTCCGCGCTGCCCCGCCGCTTCCCCAAGGACCCCCAACGCGTCGGACGGCACGGCATGGAGATCGTGTACGCCCTGGCCTCGGAGGTCACCGCGGAGCGTGTGCCCGTGGGCAAGCGGGTGCGTGTCCGCTTCGAACTCAACCGCTGATACTCAAGCGCCGATCTGGACCAGACGCCGTCTCAGGCGCGGTCGAGTTCGCCGAGCATCCCCTGGCGCAGTCGGGTGATGATCCGCTTGATCAGCCGGGACACGTGCATCTGGGAGCAGCCGAGCCGTTCCCCGATCTCCGCCTGGGTGGCCTCCTCGACGAACCGCAGATGGATGATCCGCCGGTCCCGCTCGCTGAGTTCCGCCATCAGCGGCGCGAGTGCGTGGAAGTCCTCCACGAGCCGCAGCCCCTCCTCCTCCACGCCGATGAAGTCGGCGAGCACCGCCTCGCCCCCGTCCGGCCCGTCGCCGGTGAGCGCGGCGTCCAGGGAGGCGGAGTTGTACCCGTTGGAGGCGAGCTGGGCCTCGACCACCTCGGCCTCGGAGATGTTCATCAGGGTCGCCAGCTCGGCCACCGTCGGGTCCCGGTCCAGTCGGCTGGACAGCTCCTCACGCGCCTTGGCCAGCTCCACCCGCAGCTCCTGGAGCCGGCGCGGCACGTGCACCGCCCATGTCGTGTCCCGGAAGAACCGCTTGATCTCACCGACGATGTAGGGCAGCGCGAAGGAGGTGAACTCCACCTCGCGGGCCAGCTCGAACCGGTCGATGGCCTTGATCAGGCCGATCATGCCGGTCTGGACGATGTCCTCCATGTCGTCGCCGCGGCCCCGGAACCGTCCGGCCGCGAACCGCACCAGCGACATGTTCATCTCGATGAGGGTGTTGCGCGCGTACTGGTATTCGTGCGTGCCCTCGTCCAGCTCGGCCAGCCGGCGGAAGAACTGACGGGACAACTCCCGTGCGTCACGTGGTGCGACGGACGCCGGATCCGCGATTCCGGGCAGTGATACCGATGCCTCGCCCGTCCTGTCCTGCTCGGTCCTCTCGGTGACCTCTGCTGCCGACCGGATCCCGGCGGTGTTCATTGCCTCTCCCACGATAGTCACGGCTGTGTCTGCCTCGGCGGCCTCTGCGTGTCCGTTTCCTGTCGTTCGCCGCCTGTACCGAAACCTGGTGTTCCATGCGTACCGGCGGGTGCTCACCGGGCGGGTACCCCCGGTGACGCCGCGCATGCACGGGACGTGACCGAAGACCGGGATGCAGGGAGGGGCGCCGTTCACCCGACCGGATCATCCGGTGGCCCGGCCGATGAGTTTCGCCGCGAGGATCGGTCCACCCTCACGACCGTGTTTCCCGCCCAGGAGGTGCTCATGACCACCGACGGATTCGTCACCTGCCTCTGGTTCGACGGCCAGGCAGAGGAGGCCGCGCAGTACTACGTGTCGATCTTCAAGAACTCCGCCATCGGTCGCGTCGGCCGCTATACCGAGGCCGGTCCCGGCCCGGCCGGCTCCGTGCTGGCCGTCGAGTTCACGGCCAACGGCCAGAAGTTCGTCGCGCTCAACGGCGGCCCTCAGTTCACGTTCAACGAGGCCGTCTCCTTCCAGATCATGTGTGCCGACCAGGAGGAGATCGACTACTACTGGACCAAGCTCACCGAGGACGGCGGCGAGGGCGGCCCCTGCGGCTGGCTCAAGGACAGGTACGGCGTCTCCTGGCAGGTCGTCTACGAGCGGCTGATCGACCTGATCGGCGACCCGGACCAGGAGAAGGCCGCCCGCACCATGAAGGCCATGATGGGCATGGGCAAGCTGGACGTCGCCGCGCTGGAGCAGGCGTACGCGGGGGAGTAGCGGACTCCCGGGGCTTGCCGGCCGTCACCCGGCCTCGGCGAGGATCTCGGCGATCACATGCCGGGAGTTCTCCGCCAGGGCCGGGTTGGTGTCCCAGTAGTACGGCAGCTGGATCAGCGAGACCGACAGCGCCCAGCCCCGCCCCCGCGCCCACTGGGCGTCGTCGGCGCCGACGGCCTTGCGGAAGGTGCCCCGGGCGGACGCGGGCAGCAGGTTCCAGGCCACGATCAGATCCACGGCCGGGTCACCCACTCCCGCGCAGCCGAAGTCGATGACCGCGCTCAGCCTGCCCTCGTCGACCAGCACGTTCCCGGGGGAGAGGTCCCCGTGGGCCCACACCGGCGGCCCCACGTGCTCAGGAGCCCGCAGGGACTCCTCCCACAGGGCCGTGACCGCGCCGGCGTCGACCCGTGCGCCGAGCTCGGCGACGGCCACCCGGGTGGGCTCGTCCCGGTCCCGCAGCGGGCCGCCCCGGTAGCCGGGCGGCGCGTCCTGCGGCTCGATCCGGCGCAGGGCGCGGACGAACGCCGCCAGGTCCTCGGCGAGCCGTTCCGGCTCCCGTACGGCGCCCGCCACCGGATTGTGCCCCTGGATCCAGCGGTAGACGGACCAGGGCCATGGATAACCCTCGTCCGGCTCGCCGATGCCCACCGCCTCGGGCACGGCGACCGGCAGCAGCGGCCCGAGCCGGGGCAGCCAGCGCTGCTCCCTTCTCAGGTCCTCCACGGCGCCGGGCCGCCGGGGCAGCCGTACCAGCAGGCCGGCGCCCAGCCGGAACATGGCGTTCTCGGTCCCGGAGGACGGCAGCCGGCGTACCGGCAGCGCGGCCCACTGCGGGAAGCGGCGGGCGATCAGGCGCTGGATCAGCGGGGCGTCGAGGTCGACCTCGTCCGCGTGCATCCGCGGCGGACTCTGGCTGTCGTGGGCACTCATGGCCGCCCATCCCAGCGCCTCAACGCCCTCGCTGTCGACGGAATTACCGCCGGGGCCCCGGCCTCAGACCCGGTCGGCCGCGATCAGCAGGTACTGGAAGCTGCCGTTGCGGTACGCGTCGAGGAACGTCTCCTCGATGCCCGTGACCAGATGGTCGGCCTCCCGGCGCAGCTCCCAGTAGGGGATCGTCGCCTGGGTCAGGTCCTCGACGTGCACCGGCACCAGACGGTTGCGGGCCATCGCCTTGAAGTACTCCGAGCGCGGGTGGATGTCGCAGATGTAGTGGGCGTTGATCAGCGACACCTCGCGCGAGGCCCGCCCGTAGGTGTCGTTGTAGCAGCCGGTGATCACCACATAGCGTCCGCCGCGGCGCAGCAGCCGGGCGTGCTCGGCGAACAGCAGGTCCAGCTCGACGTACATGGTGGACTCGTTGTTCCACGAGGCCGCGTACGCGCCTGTCTCGAAGCCGGTGTCGAGCATATTGCGGTGGTGGTAGCGCACCTTGTCGTCGATGCCCCGGGTGCGGGCCTGCTCGTTCGCGAACGCGGCCTGTTTGGCGGAGATGGTGACGCCGTCGGCGTGGCAGCCGTGGCGCAGATGCGCCACGACACTGCCGCCGCCCCGTCCGCAGCCGGCGTCGAAGACACGGTCGGCGGGGGTCAGCGGCCCGAGATGCGAAGCGAGCAGTTCGGCCTGGGCGTGTTCGAGCCGGTGCAGTTCGGCGGTGACGCGGTCCCGGCGCCGCTCCGGATCGGGCTCGTCGAGCACCGAACGGTCGGCCGCTCCGATGCCGTAGTGATGGTGGTACAGGTCGTCGATCCGGCCGAGCTCGAGGTTGACCGGGTTCTCCTCGGCGTTCCAGTAGTCCGCGACCCGGTTCTGGTAGACGGACTGGGTCGGGACCGGAACGGGCGCGGTCCGGGCAACGGGGGCGGAGGTCAAAGGTGGCTCCTCGTGGTGCATGTGACGGCGTTCCTGGTGCATGTGGCGGTGTTCCGCAAGAGGGCGGTCACCAGTAGTCGGGCAGGTGGTAACGGTGGGTGTTGGTGGCGTGCCACTCGTGGTTGCCGGACACCCAGGCGGCGAGCCCCCGGGCGTAGCGCTCCACCAGCGGCGAGGTGGCCGACAGCAGGGCCGACTCCTCCTCGAAGGCCGCCATGATCCGGTTGTGGATCTCGACGGACTCCAGATAGGCGGCCTTCAGCCCGCGCCGGTCGTTGGCGGCGACGACCTGCGGCAGGTTCAGGTGGTCGGGATCGCCGGCCAGTTCCTTGGTGAAGGAGTACAGGTCGTTGACGATCGTGGTGGCGTTGCAGGCGAGGGCGGTGATCCGCTGGATCTCGGGCCTGGCGTAGACCTGCTCGGGCAGCTCGTAGCCGTCCACGGCGTCCACGATCGACAGACAGGGCCGGAAGTTGTTGAACTGCCGCATCACCAGGTATTCCCAGACCCGTGGCTTGTACCGCGTCTCCGCCCAGGCGGCCTCCGCGAGGTAGCCGAGGTGCAGCCGGGCCATGTCCTGCACGAACCGGTCGGTCTGGCTGGGTGTGGCGAACCCGGCGAAGTCCTCCAGGGCGAAGTGGTACGAGCGCAGCGGACCGTCGGCCCGCATGCCCTGGCGCCACTCCTCCTCCAGCTCCGGAATGCCGTGGTAGGGATCGAGTGCCGACTGGGCCATGATCAGCCGGCCGGCGAGGCCACGGCGCACCCCGCCCCGGCCCTCGTCCTCCTCGCAGTAGCAGGAGTCGACGATGTTCTCGGCGAGCAGCAGTTTCCCGGCGGCCGTCAGCCGGTCCACGTCCAGCGCGCCCGGATGCTGCAGTACGACGGCCCGGCCGAACTGGAACCCGGAGAAGTCCCCCTTCCAGGCCTCCGGGAACAGATCCAGGCCACGGGCCCAGGTCTCCAGCCGCCGGTCGACCTCGGCGGCCTTCACCGGGTCGGCGGGCACGGCCGGCCGGTGGTGCAGTCCGGGGATCGCCCCGGTGCGGCGGGGTCTGCGCAGGCTCGCGGCGATGTCGGGCGGCCCCGGCAGCGTGTAGGAGGCGGCGGTGTTCATGGAGTGCTCGGATGTCATTCGGGGAACCGGCCGATCTGTACGTTCTCCAGGATCCCGGCCGCGTCCGGCACGAGGATCGCCAGCGAGTAGTAGGCGGTCACGAGGTAGCTGATGATCGCGGCCGCGTCGATGCCCATGAACCGGACGTTCAGGCCCGGCTGGTACTCCTCGGGGATGCCGGTCTGGTGGAGGCCGATCACGCCCTGGTCGGCCTCGCCGGTGCGCAGCGCGATGATGCTCGTAGTGTGGTCGTCACTGATCGGGATCTTGCTGCACGGAAAGATCGGCACCCCGCGCCACGCCGGCACCTCGTGGCCGTCGACGCTCGCGGTGCCGGGCACCAGGCCGCGCCGGTTGCACTGCCGGAAGAACGCCGCGATCGCCCTGGGATGGGCGAGGAACACCTTGGTCTTGCGCCGCATCGACAGCAGCTCGTCCATGTCGTCCGGCACCGGCGGGCCGGTGAAGGTGCTGATCCGCTGGCCGTAGTCGATGTTGTGCAGCAGTCCGAACTCCCGGTTGTTGACCAGTTCCCACTCCTGGCGCTCGCGGATCTCCTCGACCGTGAGCCGGAGTTGCTGCTGGGTCTGGTCCATCGGGTGGTTGTAGAGGTCGGCGACCCGGGTGTGCACCCGTAGCACGGTCTGGGTGAGGGACAACTCGTGCTCGCGCGGGGCGAGTTCGTAGTCCACGAAGCCGCCGGGCAGCGTGGGTTCGCCGACGTGGCCGGCCTGCACCGGCACCTCGGCCTCGCCCTTGCGGTTCATCGGCCTCCGCTGCCGTTCGACATAGGCCTGGAGGTGCGCGGCGAGGGAGGGGACGCGCTCGGTGAACTCCTGCACGACGGCCCACGGCAGCGCGAGCACCACCCCCGCCGTCTCGGCCCGCACCGAGGACAGCCACAGCGGATCTGACTGCCCGACCGCCTCGTCGCCCATCTGGTCGCCGTCGGTGACGACCCCGGTGATCTCCTCGTCGCCGTACTTGCCTGTGGTGTAGCGGGTGAACCGGCCGTGGGCGACCAGATAGGCCTCGGTCACCGGCTGACCGGCCTCGAACAGCACCTGCCCGGCACGCACCTCCCGGGGCTGGAAGCGGCCGGCGATCTCCCGCAGCACGTCGGTGTCGGGGTAGCCGCGCAGGATCGGCAGCTCGGTCAGCGTCTGAGGGATGACCCGGACGTCGTCGGCGCCGTTCTGCTCGAAGTGCACCCGGCCGCGCCCCGTGCGCAGCGTCAGACGGCGGTTGACCCGGTAGGTGCCGCCCTTGACGTCCACCCACGGCAGGGTCTTCAGCAGCCATCGTGAGGTGATGGCCTGCATCTGCGGTTCGGACTTGGTGGTCGTGGTGAGCTGGCGTGCCGCCCGGGTGCTCAGGCTGGTGAGCTGCCCGTCGGCCGCGGGGTCGGGGGCGGGTTCGTCGACGGCGGGACCGGCGGCGCTGTCCGGTGTGGTGGTCACATTCCCTCCAGCGGAGCTGTGTGCGAACAGGGGTGGCCGGATCGATGGGTGGTGAGCGTGGTGATCCTGCAGCCCGGGCCAAGCCAAACAGTCCTCGTGAGGTACCCGATACAGCGCGAAGGGGGCTGATCATGACACTCAGGAGCGTAAACCTGTTGATCGGGGCACGAACGGCAAACGGTATGCCCGGGCGCCGGTGCCCCGCGCCCTCGCGCGGGGTGCCCGTACGCGGTGTGCTGCGCCTCCCCGGTGCTCAGGACAGGTCGGCGTACAGGACGGCCGCCCCGTCGAACCGGCCGGCCTTGAGGTCGCGAAGCGCCTGGGGAGCGCGGGAGAGCGGATAGGCGTGCGTGGTCGCGCGGACGCCGTGCCGGGCGGCCAGGGCGAGGAACTCCCGGCCGTCGGCACGGGTGTTGGCGGTGACGCTGCGCAGCTCCTTCTCGTAGAACAGCTCGGTCGCGTAGTGCAGCGGCGGTACGTCGGTCAGGTGGATCCCGGCGAGGGCCAGCACGCCGCCCCGGTCGAGGGCGCGCAGCGCCACCGGGACCAGCTCGCCGGCCGGGGCGAACAGGATCGCCGCGTCCAGCGGCTCCGGCGGCGCCTCGTGCAGGTCCCGCGCGGAGGCCGCGCCCAGTTCCAGGGCCAGCCTGCGGGCGGCGGGCTCCCGGGTGATCACATGCACGGTGGCACCCTCGGCGAGCGCCACCTGCGCGCACAGATGGGCGCTGCCCCCGAACCCGTACAGGCCGAGCCGCCCGCCCTTGGGCAGTCCGGTCCGCCGCAGCGCACGGAACCCGATGATCCCGGCGCAGAGCAGCGGCGCCGCCGCCACATCGTCCAGGGCGCCGGGCAGCCTGTAGGCGAACGCCGCAGGCACGGTCGTGTACTCGGCGTATCCGCCGTCGGCGTCCCAGCCGGTGTACTCCGAGTACGGGCACAGGTTCTCGGCGCCCCGCGCGCAGTACGCGCACACCCCGTCGGTGCGCCGTAGCCAGGCCACGCCGACCCGGTCGCCCGTCGCGAAGTCCCGCACCGCGGCCCCGGCCCCCACGACCTCGCCGACCACCTCGTGCCCGGGGGTCACCCCGTCCCGGTGCACCGGCAGATCGCCCTCGGCGACATGCAGATCGGTCCGGCACACGCCGCAGGCCCGCACCCGCACCAGGAGCTCGTCCGCCCCGGGTACCGGCACGGGCCGCTCCACCAGCCGCAGCGGATGCCCCTCGACCGGCCCCGGCCGCACCACCGACCACGCCCGCATCGTGCCCGTCGTCATCGCACCGTCGCCTCCCCTCCCATTGTCCGGTCGGTTCCCCGGTTCGGCGCGCGGGCCGACGGCCGGATGGCTAGCGTGAGCTTCGGGACGCAAGCCTCGAAGGCGGGGGACCATCCGTACGGGACCGAAGACCAGGAGGGCCGCGAGCATGGCCGTGCAACCCGAGGGAACGCCCTGTTGGGCCGATGCGATGTTCAACGACGTCGAGGGAGCCAAGCGGTTCTACGGCGACGTCCTCGGCTGGACCTTCGGCGAGTCGTCGTCGGAGTACGGCAACTACACGCAGGCCTACGCGGACGGGAAGGCGGTGGCGGCCGTGGTCCCGCCCATGCCGGGCCAGGAGGGCCAGTCGCAGTGGTGCCTGTACTTCGCCTCACCGGACGCCGCCGCCACCGCCGAGAAGATCCGGGAGAACGGCGGTGAGGTGCTGATGGAGCCGATGCAGGTCGGCGACTTCGGCACGATGTGTCTGGCCCGCGAGCCCAGCGGGGCCGTCTTCGGCGTCTGGCAGGCCGGCAGCCACGAGGGCTTCGAGGCGACGGCGACCCCGGGCGCCTACTGCTGGGCCGAGGTCTTCACCCGCGAGCCCGAGAAGGCCGACACCTTCCTCTCCGCCGTCTTCCCGTACCGGATGAAGGACATCGTGGACGACGCGGTGGACTTCCGGATGTTCGACATCGACGAGGAGACCGTGCTCGGCCGGATGCGGATGACCGACGACTTCCCGCCCGAGGTGCCCTCGTACATCAACGTCTACTTCACCGTCGACGACTGCGACGCGGCCGTGGCCCGTGCCACCAAGCTCGGCGGCGTCCTCCGCTTCGGGCCGATGAGCAGCCCCTTCGGCCGGTTCGCGGCGCTCAGCGACCCGCAGGGCGCGAACTTCTCCGTGATCGACATCGCGACCACGGAGGGTGAGATGCCGAAGGTCAAGGACGTCTGACCCGTCCGTGACGGGGTCCGGCGCGGCCATGGCATGATCGTGCGTATGCGTGAACGTGTGGTGGCCGCGTGCGACGGGGCTTCGAAGGGAAACCCCGGACCGGCCGGATGGGCGTGGGTGGTCTCGGACGGCGACGAGCGGACCCCCGCCCGCTGGGAGGCCGGTCCGCTCGGCCGGGCCACCAACAACGTCGCCGAACTCACCGCCCTGGAGCGGCTGCTCACGGCCGTCGAGCCCGACGTGCCGCTGGAGATCCGCATGGACTCCCAGTACGCGATGAAGGCCGTCACCACCTGGCTGCCCGGCTGGAAGCGCAACGGCTGGAAGACCGCGGCCGGCAAGCCCGTCGCCAACCAGGACCTCGTCGTGCGCATCGACGCGCTCCTGGACGGCCGCACGGTCGAGTTCCGCTACGTCCCGGCCCACCAGATCGACGGCGACCCGCTGAACGACTTCGCCGACCGCGCCGCCAGCCAGGCCGCCTCCGTGCAGGAGGCGGCCGGCAGCGCGCTCGGCTCCCCGGCGCCGCCGCCCTCGCCCGACACCCCGAAGGCGGCCGCCCCGCGCGGCAAGGCGCCCCGCCGCACCGGCGGGGCAGCGTCCTCCCGCACCATCAAGGCGAAGTTCCCGGGCCGCTGCCTGTGCGGCCGCTCCTACGCGGCGGGCGAGTCCATCGCCAAGAACGCGCAGGGCTGGGGACACCCGGAGTGCCGCACCGCCGAGGCCTGATCACACCGGGTCCGCTCAGCTGTCGAAGGTGTAGTACCGCGTGTGGTCCAGCAGGTCCGCCGGACGCACGTCGTTCCACGGCTTCATCGTCTCGTCCAGGTCCACGACGTCCGGCGTGCCGCCGGCCGGTATGTACCCCGCGTCCGGGTGCCGCCGCTGCCACTCCGCCCACAGCTTGTCGACGTAGGCGTGGTGCAGCCAGAACACCGGGTCGTTGGGGGAGACCCCGGTGCCCATCTGCCCGCCGACCCAGACATGGACCCGGTTGTGCAGATTGACCCCGCGCCATCCCTCCAGGTTGTTGCGGAAGCCGTCCGAGGCGCTGTTGTACGGCGCCATGTCGTACGCCGGTATCGACAGCACCGACTCCACCTCCGCCGGGGTCGGCAGCTCGCGCACGGCCGTGCCGAGCGAGCGGCGCAGGAACGTACGGCCGTCGACGCGTATGGTCATCGGCCAGTTGCCGGTGGAGCCGGCGAACGGGCCGTCCATCACCCGGCCGTCCGTGCTGCGCCCGGTGCCGCCGAGGAAGTCCGGCGCCCACAGCGAGGCACGCACGGTGCGGTCGGTGCTCCAGTCCCAGTACGGCAGTGCGACCGAGGGGTCCACCGACTGCAGTGCCTGCTCGAAGTCGAGCAGGAATCTGCGGTGCCAGGGCAGGAACGACGGTGAGCGGTGGCCGGTCCGCTCGCCGGTGTCGGTGTCCGACATGATGAACGCGTTGTGCGTGCGGACGAACTCGTCGTAGCGCCCGTTGCGCTTGAGTTCGAGGACGGCGGACACGAACCGCTTCTTCTCGTCGGCGGTCAGGGTGGCCTGGTTCTTGCGTACGGTCATGGTGCGCGATGCTCCGGAAGGTCCTTGCGGGGGCGGTCAGTTGGCGGGGAAGGGCAGCAGCGGGGCGCCCTGCAGCTCGTCCACCGCGGCCCGGGCGGCGGCGCGCGGGGTGGGCACCGGGGCGTAGTGGCTGACGACGCTGATCCAGCTGCTGTCGGCGTTGCGCATCACGTGCAGCGGTACGCCGTCGATCAACACCTCGTAACCGCCGCCGTGTTCGTGGTGGTGGCCGCCGTGGCCCGTCGTCATCGGGCGGCCCTGTATCCGGCGGCCCTTGTAGACCTCGTCGAAGGTCTCCGGCATCGGCATGGGGTGGTCGTGGCCGGTGGCCGAGGCGGCGGGCGCCGCGAGGGTGGTCACGGTGGCCGTCACGGCGAGGGCCGCCGTCGCGGTGAGCGCGCGGCGCCGGGTGATGCCGGGCATACGGGTCCTCCTGGAGGGTGTTCCGGTGGGTGACGACGCATGCCTATCGGGGGCTCCGGTGCGGGAGGAAATCGCCCGGAACCGGTTGGCTGCGATCCGGACAATTGGCCACATGTCGTACGGCTTTGAATCAAGATGATCTTGCCGTGGCCGGGGGTGATGCGCCCCGGAACAAGGAATTCCTTGCCTTTCCGGCCCCGATTCCGCCGATCCTTGTCGTCCGCGGTCCGTCCGAGTGGCCCGGCTCACCACGCCAAACTGACGCGATCGGGCGGTCCGACCGCCCTGCTACCCTGCGTTGCCGTACGGCCACATCGGGTGACTGCCAGGGGTGTGCGTGTGAAGGTCGTCTGCGTCGGAGGCGGGCCCGCGGGTCTGTACCTCGCCATCCTGCTCAAGCGACAGAACCCGTCCCACGACATCACCGTCCACGAGCGCGACCCCGAGGGCTCGACCCACGGCTGGGGCGTGACGTACCGGCGCGCCCTCCTCGACAGGCTCCGGGAGCACGACCTCGCCTCGGCGCGGGCGATCGAGGACGCTTCCGTCCGCTGGAGCGACGAGGTCGCCCACGTGGGCGACCTGACGATCCGGCACCACGGCGACGAGGGCTTCGGCATCGGCCGCCACCGGCTGCTCGGCCTGCTCGCCGACCGGGCCCGCTTCCTCGGTGTCCGGCTGGAGTTCGCGAGCGGGATCACCGAACCGCCGGCCGGCGCGGACCTCGTCGTCGTGGCCGACGGGCCGCACAGCGCCCTGCGCACCCGTCATGCCGCGTCCTTCGGCACCCGGATCACCATGGGCCGCAACCCCTACGTCCGGCTCGGCACCAGCAAGGTCTTCGACGCCCTCACCTTCGCCTTCACCGAGACCGAGCACGGCTGGATCTGGGCCTGCGGACACGGCTGCAGCAGCGAGCACAGCACCTGTGTCGTCGAGTGCTCCCCGCAGACCTTCACCGGGCTCGGCCTGGACCGGGCGACGCAGGCGGACGGCCTCGCCCTGCTGGAGCGGCTCTTCGCCGGCGTCCTCGACGGCCACCCGCTCACCGGCCGCCCCGGCGCCGGCTGGCTGACCTTCCGCACCCTCACCAACCGCACCTGGCACCACGGCAATCTGGTGCTGCTCGGCGACGCCGCCCACACCACCCACTACTCCAGCGGCGCCGGCACCGCCCTCGCCCTGGAGGACGCCATGTGCCTCGCCCGCGCCCTGCACGAGCACAGTGACCTGAGCGACGCCCTCGCCGCCTACGAGCGCAGGCGCATGGCCGAGCTGCTGCCCGTACAGAGCGCGGCCCGCCACAGCGCCCAGTGGTACGAGAACCTGCCCCGCTACATCCACCTCCCCCCGCACCGGATGTTCGCCCTGCTCGGCCGGCGCCACTCGCCCCTGCTGCCGTACGTCCCGCCGCAGCTGTACTACGGCCTCGACAAGGCGGCCGGCCGGCTGGAGGCGCTGCACAGGGTCAAACGGTGGCTCGGCCCCGGGGCGGCGCGTACCCCGCACGCCCGGTCCTCCGCCCAGCGCGGCTAGTACCCCGCCTGGTTCCGCCGCACCCGCCACCGGTTCCCCCACCCCCCACACCCGAGGAGTCCCGTCCATGGCCGTACCCGTCACTTTCGACCACACCTCGACCGGCTACAGCCTGCAACGCGCCTACTGGCTGGCCCGCGCCGCCGACCTGGCCTACAAGGACCGCGCCGTCATCGAGGACCAGGCCGCCCGGTGGGGCTTCGACCAGGTGCGCCACCACGAGACCCGCTTCACCCCGCCCTTCCCGCTGCAGGACACCCAGGCGTACACCGTGGCCGGCGACCGGATGATCGTCACCGCGTTCCGCGGCACCGAACCCACCCAGATCAAGGACTGGCTCACCGACGCCACCACCCCGCCCCGCCCCGGACCCGGGGGCAACGGATACGTCCACCACGGATTCGCCGAGGCCCTGGAATCGGTCTACCCGGCCGTCCACCGGAGCCTCGCCGAACTGCGCACCGACGGCCAGACCGTGTACTTCACCGGGCACAGCCTGGGCGGCGCCCTGGCGATGCTGGCCGGCGCCCGGATGTATCTGGAGGACCCGCACCTGGCCGCCGACGGCGTGTACACCTACGGCCAGCCGCGCACCTGCGACCGGCTGCTCGCCGAGGCGTTCCACCAGGGATTCGGCGGCCGCATGTACCGCTTCGTCAACAACAACGACATCGTTCCCCAGCTGCCGCCCGAGCCGGCCTTCACCCACGTCCGCGCCCTGCGCTACATCGACTCGCACGGCCGGCTGCACGAGAGCATGCCGATGCTGTCCGCGCTCACCGACCGGGCGACCGGACTGACCGCCGACGCCTTCGCGCCCGCCTCCGACGGCATCCGCGACCACTTCATGCACAACTATCTGGCGGCCCTGGAGAAGAACCTCGACTGAGGTGCCCCGCGCCGGTACCGGGCGCGTCGGTGAATGGCCGTTCACTCGGTAGGGTGAACGGCCATTCACCGAGCAGCCGTGCAGTCCGCAGGGGCGCCGAATGGACCAGCCCGCCCCGATACCCCGGCCGCCCGGCCCGGTCCCAGCGCTCCCGTTGCGGGACCGGCTCGTCGTCCCCCTGCTGGCGTCGGGCGGCATCCTCATGGCGGTCATGCAGACCGTGGTCGTCCCCCTGCTGCCGGACCTGCCCCGGCTCACCGGCGCGTCCGCCGCCGCCGTCTCCTGGACGGTCACCGCGACTCTGCTCTCCGGCGCCGTCCTCACCCCGGTGCTCGGCCGGGCCGGCGACATGTACGGCAAGCGCCGGGTGCTCACCGGTGCGCTTGCCCTGAATGACGATCGGCTCCGTGCTGTGCGCCCTGTCCTCCGGCATCGGCGTCCTCATCGCAGCCCGCGCACTCCAGGGCGCCGCCGCCTCCGTCGTACCGCTGTCGATCAGCATCCTGCGCGACGAACTCCCGCCGGAGCGGCGGGGCTCGGCGGTGGCGCTGATGAGCTCCACCGTCGGCATCGGCGCCGCGCTCGGCCTGCCGCTCGCCGCGCTGGTCGTCCAGTACGCCGACTGGCACACCATGTTCTGGCTCACCAGCGCCCTGGGTGTGGTGGGCGTCGCGGCGACCTGGGGGGCGGTCAGGGAGTCGCCGGTGCGCGAGCCCGGCCGGTTCGACGTGCCCGGTGCGCCGGGGCTCGCCGCCGGGCTGGTGTGCCTGCTGCTGGGCGTCTCCCAGGGCGGCTCCTGGGGCTGGGGGAGCGCCCGGGTCCTCGGGCTGTTCCTCGGCGCCGCCGTCGTTCTCGGCCTGTGGTCGTGGCAGCAGCTGCGCACCGAACGGCCGCTGGTCGACCTGCGCTTGGTCGCCCGGCCGCGGGTGGGCCTGTCCCATGTGGCCGCCCTGCTGACCGGGTTCGCCTTCTACGCCAACTCGCTGGTCACCGCCCAGCGTGTCCAGGCGCCGAAGGCCACCGGCTACGGCCTCGGCCTGTCGATCGTCGCCACCGGTCTGTGTCTGCTGCCCGGCGGCGTGACCATGTTGCTCCTGTCGCCATGGTCGGCTCGCATCTCGGCCGCGCGCGGACCGCGGATCACCCTCGCTGGGCGCCGCCGTCATCGGCTGCGGCTACGGGGTCCGCATCGCCGACAGCCGCGACCTGTGGATGATCATCGTCGGAGCCACCGTGGTCTCGACGGGCACCACCCTCGCCTGCTCGGCGCTGCCGACCCCCATCCTGCGGGCCGTACCGGCCGGACAGACCGCCTCCGCCAACGGCGTCGACGTCCTCATGCGCACCATCGGCCAGGCCACCTCCAGCGCCGCCGTCGCCGCCGTCCTCGTGCACCACAGCAGCCCCGTCGGCGGCGTACCGGTCCCCACCCTGCACGGCTGTCTGCTCGAGTTCGCGATGGCGGGCGCCGTCGCCTTCGCCGCCTGGCGCCGTACCGGGACATCGCCGAAGCCATCGGCCGGCACCGGGACGTGCCCGTCACGGGATCGCTCCCCGGGGAGTTCGGTCGTGCCCCGGTGCCGGGTGACAGACTGGCGCCATGGACGAACGCGTGATCGGCAGGTCGGGGCAGTGGGCATCGGTGATCGGTCTCGGCACGTGGCAGCTGGGTGCCGACTGGGGTGAGGTGGACGACAAGGAGGCGCTGTCCGTCCTGGAGGCCGCGGCCGAGGCGGGCGTCACCTTCTTCGACACGGCCGACGTGTACGGCGACGGACGCAGCGAGGAGACCATCGGGTCCTTCCTGCGCGGCCGGCCCGATCTGCACGTCCTGGTGGCGACCAAGATGGGCCGCCGGGCCGAGCAGGTCCCCGAGAACTACGTCCTGGACAACTTCCGTACCTGGAACGACCGCTCCCGCCGCAACCTCGGCGTCGACCGCATCGACCTGGTGCAGCTGCACTGCCCGCCGACGCCCGTCTACTCCTCCGACGCGGTGTTCGACGCCCTGGACACCCTGGTCGAGGAGGAGCGCATCGCGGCGTACGGGGTGAGCGTGGAGACCTGCGCCCAGGCGCTGACCGCAATCGCCCGGCCGAACGTGGCGAGCGTGCAGATCATCCTCAACCCGTTCCGCATGAAGCCCCTGTACGAGGTGCTCCCCGCCGCCCGTGAGGCCGGCGTCGGCATCATCGCGCGCGTGCCCCTCGCCTCCGGCCTGCTGTCCGGCAAGTACACCAAGGACACGGTGTTCGCGGCCGACGACCACCGCACCTTCAACCGGCACGGCGAGGCCTTCGACCAGGGCGAGACCTTCTCCGGCGTCGACTACGAGACCGGTGTCGAGGCCGCCGCCGAGTTCGCCGCGCTCGCACCCGGGGGCTGCACCCCGGCCCAGCTGGCGCTGCGCTGGATCATCGAGCAGGACGGCGTGACCACGGTGATCCCGGGTGCCCGCAACCCGGAGCAGGCCCGCGCGAACGCGGCCGCCGCCAAGCTGCCGCCACTGCCGGAGGAGACGTTCACCGCGATCCGCGAGCTGTACGAGCGGCGGATCAGGGAACAGGTCGAGCACCGCTGGTAGGCACTCCTGCACCCACCGTTTGAACGAACGGCCGGGCGGTTACACGACACCGCATGACCGAGGAAGGACGGCGCAGGGGGCGCAACGAGACCGAGGAGGAGCGGGCCGACCGGATGTGGGTCGAGCTCATCCAGGAGGTCCGCGTCGCCCAGACGGGCGTACAGATCCTGTTCGGCTTCCTGCTGACCGTCGTCTTCCAGCCGAAGTACGGCACGCTGCCCCGCACCGACCAGGTCATCTACATCGTGACCGTCGTCCTGGGCGCCTGCACCACCGGGGCCCTGGTCGGGCCGGTCTCCCTGCACCGCCTGGTCTCCGGCCGCCGGGTCAAGCCGCGGGCGGTGCGGCTGGCGTCCCGGATGACCCTGGTGGGCCTGGTCCTGCTGCTCGCCACCATGACATCGGCTTTGCTGCTGATTCTCCGGGTGGCCACGCACGGCGGCTTTGTGCCGGGGCTGGTGGCAGCGGTCGTCGCCTGGTACCTGCTGTGGTGGCTCGGCCTGCCCCTGTGGGCCCGCCGGCACACGTCCCGGCCCGATGACGGGGACGTGCGCCCGCCCGGGTCCCCGGCCAGGAGCGGACGTACGGCCGGGTCATGATCTCCATGTTGTGCCCGGCCGGGTCGGCGAAGCAGGCGCCGCGGCCCCCGAAGAGCCGGTTGATCGTGCTGCGGCTGGATCGGCTCGTCGCGCTTCTCGTGGTAGTCGAGCGTCACGCCGCCCCCGAGGTCGACGGGCAGGAACGGCCCGAACGGGGCGCCCACTTCCAGGCCCAGGACGGCGGCGAGGAAATCCGCCGACAGCCGCGGGTCCGTGGCGAGGACGGCGGTGTGGTCGAGCCGGACGGCGCTCGTGGGGGCGTGCTGCGCGGTGGGCTGGATGGTCTGCATGGGCTTCAGGGGGTGTCTCCGGGCGTCGAGGTCCGTGGGAGGGCGGGCGCCCACGCGGGCGCCGGGCAGGAGCACTCGGAGACGGCGGCGGGCCTCGCGCTCACGCCGGGGCCGGGAACCTCACGCATGCGTGGCCCATGGCCGACCCGGCAGTCACCCGGGTGACCTTACTGATCACCTCGGGCCGGGGCAACGGCCCGAGCTCTTCAGCCCGCGGACAGGATCTCGGCCAACAGCGCGTCGACCGGGGCGCGTTCGCGACCCGGCGGCACGATCCGGTGGGTCTGCCGCAGGAACGCGGCGACCGCCGGCGCCCAGGCGAACACCACCGCGTGCTGCCGGCCGCCGTCCGGGCGGAGGTCCCCGAGGAACTCCATCCGCAGCTCGTGCCACGCACCGGTCGCGGCCGGCCGCAGCCGTACGTCCCCCACGCCGACGGGGCGTGCCAGACCTTCGGAGAGCATCTCCCGGTCCAGCCGCCAGCACGCCAGCACCCGGCCGTCGTGGCCGAAGACGGCGGTGACGGCGAACGGGTCGTCGGCGCGGTAACTGAGATGGGCCAGCACGGGGCACCGGCCGGTGCCTTCCGAGCGGAGCTCCACCACCAGGGTCTTGTGCACGAACGCGGTCACGCGAGGGCCTCCGGCGACGATCGGCTCAGGGCCCTCTAGTACCCCCGTGACGCCCGGGATGCTCAACTCCGCGACGAATTCCCGCCGGCCCCGCGCAGCGCGGCCAGGCAGCCGCCGATGGCCTGCTGGAGTTCCTCCAGGCGCCGGACCATGTCGTCCTCGTAGTACTCCTGGGCGTCGTCGAAGGTCAGCTCCTCGAACGCCCTGGTCGCCTTCTGCAGGCTGCTGTAGAACTTCGTCCGCCGCTCCTGGACGCGCAGTTCGGGATCGGCCTCGACCGCCTGGGCGACGAGCGACTTCATGGTGCCGTACGCCTCGGTGGCCCACTCGCCGGTGTCCTCGCCGTCCTCCAGCTCGTCGATCAGCGACAGATGGCGCTCGGCCTCCTCGCGCAGCTCGGCCGGGGCGTCGACGGTCTGCCCGGCCGGGGTCCTGATCTGCCCGGACTCGGCGATCTGCCGGACGTACCCGATCCGGTCGGCGGCCCGGGTCTCGGTCGCGACGGCCTTCTTCAGGTCGTCGGTCCGTACGACGTCACGCGCCAGCTCCGCCTGCAGCTCGGGGTCCTCCCGCAGCCGGTCCAGCAGGGCGGACCGGGCCGCGCGGGCGGTGGAGGGGTCGGCGAGGATGGCGGCGCGCAGGGCGGTCGGGTTCTCGGCGACCTCCAGCGCCTTGGTGGGGCGGATGCCCTCGGCCTCGGCGGCCTCGGCGATCGCGGTGCCGCGCTCGGAGGTCGCGCTGTTGCGGGAGACGTAGTAGCTCAGCCACACGTCCGCGTCCGGCAGTTCGACCTCCTGGCCCGGCTGCAGCGCCTCGAAGTGCGGCACGAGCCCGTCGTCGGCGGCCCGGTCCCAGGCCTTGTAGTAGCGCATGACGCGCTCCGGTGAGCAGCCGGCCAGCTGTGCGAACTCCTTCGCGGACACCTTCGGCGTCTCACCGGCGGCCTGCCCGCCCGGCCGCACACTGCGGGCCACCATCAGCGCGAAGGCCCAGCTTCCGGTGCGCGCGTAGCCGCCGAACTCACGGGCGTCGCGCGCCACCAGGTCGGACAGCGGCGCCGCGGCCGGGGCGGGCGTCTCGGACGGGTCGATGACCAGGGTCACGGATGACTCTCCTGCGGGAATGCTCAAGGGACCGCACCCGGGAGCGGGCGCAGACGGGAAAGCCTATATCGACGCATTGGCCATGCTTTGGCGGAACGGTTGCGGCCCGGGTCCGGGCTGTCAGCCGAAGGCCTCCCGCAGCGCGGGCAGCAGGGTCTTCGCCGACCAGTCCAGGTACTGCGCCTGCGCGTCGCCGCCGATCTGCACGAGCGCGATCTCCCCGAACCCGGCTTCGGCGTACGGCCGTACGGCCTCGACGAAGGCGTCGGGGTCGTCGCCGCACGGGACGGAGGCGGCGACGTCGTCCTCGTCCACGAACCGGGTCGCCGACTCGAAGGAGTCCGGGTGCGGCAGTTCGGCGTTCACCTTCCAGCCGAGCCCGAACCAGCGGAACTGGGAGTGGGCGCGCTTGACCGCCGTGTCCCGGTCGGGGTCGTAGCACACCGGCAGCTGCCCCACCCGGGGTTTGCCGCTGCCGCCGTGCCGGTCGAAGGCCGCCAGCAGCCCCGGCTCCGGTTCGGTCGCGATGACCAGGTCGGCGAGGTGCCCGGCGAGCCGGCACGACTGGTCGCCGGAAACGGCGATCCCGATCGGCGGGGGCTCGTCCGGCAGATCCCACAGCCGGGCCGAGTCCACGTCGTAGTGCGGCCCGTGGTGGGTGACATGGCCGCCCTCGAACAGCGCGCGGATGATCCCCACGGCCTCCTCGAGCATCTCGTGGCGCACGTCCACCGGAGGCCATCCGCCGCCCACCACATGCTCGTTCAGGTTCTCGCCGGCGCCCAGCCCGAGCCGGAACCTGCCCTGGGACAGCAGCTGCACGGTGGCCGCCTTCTGCGCCACGATCGCCGGGTGGTAGCGCAGGATGGGACAGGTCACATAGGTCATCAGCGGAATCCGCGAGGTGGCCTGGGCGGCGGCGCCCAGCACGCTCCACGCGTACGAGGAGTGGCCCTGCGAGCGCAGCCACGGAAAGTAGTGGTCGGAGATCACCGAGAAGTCGAACCCGGTCTCCTCGGCCCGGACCACGTGGTCCACGAGATCCCGGGGCCCTGCCTGCTCGGTCATCATCGTGTATCCGATTCGCACCATACATGGCGAGTCCCCGGGGTCGCGGCTCGAAAACGAACCACGGGCGCCGGTCAGTCCCGCGGCACCCGGAACGTCTGCAGGAACGTCCTCAGCGCCAGCCGGTTCGCGGCGTCGTCCCAGGTCGCGGCCGGGGTCGTGAAGCGCAGGGAGAAGGCGTCGCCGCCGCCGGTCAGGAAGCCGCGCCCGAAGGTGTGCACGCGCTCGTCCCCCGTCCCGGCCAGCCACTCCAGGTCGGCGGCCCTGTCCCCCTGGTAGGTGGTGGCCCGGACGGTGCCGACGCGGTGGTAGCCGGGCAGGCGCTGCAGGCCGGGTTCGACGTCCTCCTGCCAGACGGCCACGGGATCCGGGCCGACGTGCTCGCTGTGCGTGACGGCGAGGGTGGGGGAGGCGCCGTCCCGGCCGAAGACGACGCGGTAGGCGTCGGAGACGCGGGAGGTGGCCAGCCGCTTCCAGCCGTCCGGCAGGGCGACGGAGAAGCCCTCCGGGGCGGCGTAACGGTGGTAGCCGGCCGGCAGGGCGGGTGCGGCACTCGCGGTCGGGGTGGGGGAGGCGGGCCCGGTGCCTGCGGTGTGGCGGGCGGGCGGGCCGGCCGAGGTGGTGGGGCGGGCCGGTGTCTGCGCGCCGCCGACGCCCGGCAGCTGGTGGGTCGCGGCCAGGACGGCGGCGGCGACGGTGACCACGGCCAGCGCGGTACCGGCCGCCAGGAGCCATCTGCCCGGCTCCCGCCCGGCGAGGCGGACACCGGCGTAGGCGCCGCGCAGCCGGGGCACGGGGGCCGGCTCCCGGTCGGCGTCGGCGTCCCCGTCGAGGGTCCGGACCAGGGCCTCCCGGACCACCGGCCGGGTCAGCCGCTCCCGTGAGTTCTTCCGCAGCAGCCCCTGCACGGCCTGGGTGAGCGGGCCGGCTCGCAACGGGGTGCGCAGCGGCAGCCGGTCCACGGCCTTCAGGGTGGCGTCGGGCCGGCCGCGGTCGCGGAACGGCGGCCGGCCCTCCACCATCGTGTACAGCAGCGCACCCAGCGCCCACAGGTCGGCGGCCGGTCCGATGCGCTCGTCGCGGGCCTGCTCGGGCGAGGCGTACGACGGCGCCGTGAGCCGTGGCACCAGGGTCGCGCCGGCCAGCCCGAACCCGGTGACGACGACCGGACCGCTGTCCCGCACGAAGACCTGACCGGGGCTCAGCTCGCCGTGCGTGATGCCCCCGTCGTGCGCGGCCTGCAGCACATCGAGCACTTCCAGGCCGACCCGGGCCGCACGGGCGACGTTGAACGCGCCCTCGCGGCCGAGGAGTTCGTCGAGGGGGGTGCCGTCGATCCACTCGGTGACCGTCCACAGGGTGCCGGCCTCCACCACGGCGTCGACGACCGTGGCGACCTGGCCGGGGCACAGCAGCCGCATGGTCTCCGAGGTCCTGACGACACGGGCCGTGACCCGGCGCGCGCTGTCGTCACCGGCGGGCTCCGGCAGGGTGGTCTGGGCCACCAGCCGGGGCTGCTCCGCCGAAACGTCCTCGGCGTACCACCACAGGCGGTTCGTCTCGCGGCCGAAGACCTCCAGGAGCCGGTATCGTCCGGCGACCAACTCGTGTGCGGAGACGTGCGCCTTGGTCATGGTCATCCCTCGCTGAAACCCCTGTTTCGTGTCCTACAGAGGTACGCGGGGCGTGCCGGGGTGCGTTCAAAGAATCGCGAGTCCGGTGCCGTTCCTGCCTTTCATTCAATTCTTCGAAAGGGCTTTCGAGTTTACGTTGTCCGCACCCGGCGGGTGTTCGACCTGCGGGTAACCGAGGGTAAATGCCCGGGTGCGGCGCCGACTCACAGCAGCCCGAACCGCTCGGCCCAGCCGGTCAGTTCCCGTGGTGTCGTGTTGCCGCCGCACACCACGAGTCCGATCCGGGCGCCGTCGCCCACCCGGGCCGCCACCTCGCGGGCCGCCGGCAGCAGACAGCCCGCGGCCGGTTCGGCCCAGACCTTGGCGTGGTCGGCGAGGTCCAGCGAGCCCTGCACCGCGTCCCGGTCCGGCACCACCAGCACCTCCTCGACCAGCGCGGAGACATGGTCGTACGTCAACTGGGACACGGAGGGTGCGCTGAGCGTGGTGACCAGGGACGACAGGGGCACCGGCACCGGTCCGCCCGCCTTCAGCGCGCCCGACATGGCCTCGGCGCCCTCGGTCTCCACGCCCCAGACGCGCACCCCGGGACGCCGGGCGGAGAGGGCTGCCGCGACCCCGGCGATCAGCCCGCCACCGCCGATGCTGACCACGACGTCCGTCAGGTCGTCCGCCGCGTCCTCGGCCAACTCCAGCCCGACCGTGCCCTGTCCGGCGATCACCACCGGGTCGTCGAACGGGTGGACCAGCGTCAGCCCCTCGTCCCTGAGCCGCGTCACCAGCGCGAAGGCGCTGTCCATGCCGTCGGTCAGCCGCAGCTGCGCACCCGCCTGCCCGGCGAGCGCGAGGGAACGCGCGGGCGCGGTACGCGGCATGACCACGGTGGCCTTCACATCGAGGGCCGCAGCCATCACCGCGAGGGCGATCCCGTGGTTGCCGCCGCTGACCGCGACCACACCCGCCGCCCGCTCGGCCTCGCTCAGCGACAGCAGCTTCGCCGTCGCCCCGCGGGCCTTGAACGAACCCGTGCGCTGGAGCAGTTCGAGCTTGGCGGTGACCGGGACGCCGAGCAGCTCGCTCAGGCCCGGACTCGGCACGGTCGGCGTCCGCACGACATGCCCGGCGATCCGCTCCGCCGCGGCTTCGATCTCCTTGATGCCGATCAAGGTGCTTCACCCTTCCGGCGCGGGGTTGTCAGCCGCGCCGTTCGCACCCTGACCCGTGCGGACTTCCGAGGTCAACTCGGTTTCACCGACCGCTTACGACTCGCGGCCCACCAGGAAGTCCAGCAGCCGGAACAGGTCGCCTGCCGCCTCGGCGGCCAGCGGTGCCTCCGAGAGCAGCGCCCGAGCGGCTGCCGTGTGCGCACGGGCCTCGGCCAGCGCCGCCGTACGGCCACCCGCCGCCTCGATCAGCGCGGCGGCCTCCGCGGCCCGTCCCGGCGAGTCGAGCAGTCCGGGCAGCTCGCGGGCCGCCGGGGAGCCGAGCGCGGCCAGCACCGGATACGTCTTCTTGCGCTGCCGCAGATCGCCGCCCACGGGCTTGCCGGTGGCGGCCGGGTCGCCCCAGATGCCCAGCACGTCGTCGACCAGCTGGAAGGCGACGCCCAGATGCCGCCCGGCCCGGTCCAGCGCGTCGGCCGTGGCCCCGCCCGCCCCGCCGAGCACGGCGCCCAGCGCGGCGGCACAGCCCAGCAGTGCGCCGGTCTTGCCCTCCGCCATCGACCGGTACTCCTCGGGCGTGACCCGCTCCGGGCCGGTCCAGGGCCGGGTCGCGAACAGCAGGTCGTCGGCCTGCCCGCGCACCAGGTCGGCGAGGGCCGCCGACAGCAGCCGTACGGTGCCGGCCGCCCGCGGCGCGGTCGCGAGGGTCTCCACCGCCAGCGCGAACAGGGCGTCCCCGGCGAGCACCGCCGGGCCCGTGCCGTAGGCCTTCCACACGGCGGGGCGGCGGCGCCTGGTCGCGTCGCCGTCCATGATGTCGTCGTGCAGCAGCGAGAAGGCGTGCACCAGCTCCACCGCGACCGCGGCCGGGACACCGGCCCGCCCGTCGGCGCCCGCCGCCTCGGCGCCGAGCACCGCCAGCGCCTGCCGTACGCCCTTGCCGCCCGGCGCGGCGGCGGGCGCCCCGCCGACCTCGCACCAGCCGAAGGAGTACCCCGCCATCTCGGCCACCCACGGATGCAGCCGGCCCACCGCCCCGCGCAGCGCCGGGTCCGTCAACTCACGGCAGCGAAGGAGAACTTCGGGCGCGGACAGCGGCGCCTGTACGGCGGTCACCGGGCGACCCCCGCCGCCTCGAGACCGAACTCCTCCTGGGCCCGGGCCACCATCTCGCGGGCATGCTTGAGGCCACTCCGCTCCAACGTCCGTGCCAGGTCGGCGAGTTCGGCCGCGGTCTCGGCGCGGTCCCGGCCCAGCTGAGCCAGCGACTTGGCCAGGCCCAGCCGGGCCAGTGCCTCGCCGCGCGGCTCGCTCATCGCCCGGAACTCCTCCAGCGCCAGCTCGTACAGATCCCGCGCCTCGCTGTGACGCCCGGCCCGGTACAGGACGTTGCCGCGCATCTTGTGGTTGTAGGCGAGTGCGCTGGAGAGGTTCATCGCCCGGCAGCCGGCCTCCGCGGTCGACAGCAGCTCCAGTGCCCGCTCGGTGTCCTTGTCGCGCACCGAGAGGATGTCGGCGAGTCCGCGCAGCGCCCAGGCGTGCCCGCGCCGGTCCTCCGCCCGCTCGGCTATGTCCGCCGCCTCCTCGAACAGCGCGTACGCCCGGTCGTGGTCGCCGGTGTTGCGGTGCATCTGGGCGATGCCCTCCAGCGCCCACACCGTGTGCCGGGCCTCACCGCGCCGGCGTGCCTCGGCCAGCAGCTGCTCGTGCAGCCGGCCGACCGCCGCGTAGTCGCCCTGGATACGGCCGGTCTCCGCGAGACCGGCCAGTGAGTAGCCCCGGCAGACGACGTCACCGCCGCGCTCGCCGAGTTCGGCCGCGAGCCCGAGCAGCCGCCAGGCCAGCGGGAAGGCCCCGCGCTGCCGGGCGAGGGTGCCGCCGCTCCACAGCGCCCATGCCATCGCGGCGGTGTCGCCGGCCGCGCGGGCGGCGCGGTAACTCGCCATCCAGGCCCGGTCCGCGTCCGCCGTGTGGCCGAGCCGCCGGTGCGCCTCGGCGACGGCGAGCCCGCAGCGGGCCGCCTCGGCGCCGCGCCCGGACCGCTCGGCCTCGCGCAGCTTCTCGGTGCCCTGCGCCAGCACATCGACCAGCGAGGAGTTCACGGACAGGGTGGTCAGGGCGCCCTGGTACTCCGGGGCGAAAGCCTTGCCGTACATGCGTACCTTTCTATACACAACGTGTATACATCGCATGTATACGTGGAGTGTATAGGATCTCGGAAATACGCCCCGGCCGAAGGGACCGGGGCGTGTCGGTCTGTTGTCGATCAAGACGCGGGTACGGCGACGAGGGTTGCCCGTGCGGCGTGGATCACCCTGTGAAGGTTCAGTGCTGCTGGGCCTTCTGCGGCGTCAGCTCGCTCGGACGCACCACGACGAAGCCCTCTCCCTGGAGCATCAGCTGCACCGCTTCGCCGGAACCGCCGCGCAGCATCGAGCCGATGGACTGGGAGCGGTGCAGCGAGGTCCGCAGGTGTGCCGTCCAGCCGACCACCGCATCCGTGTCGACGTACACCGGGGCCTGCGCGGAGACCGGGATGACCAGCGGGTTGCCCTCGCAGGCCAGACCGAGCCGGCCCTGCCCGCTGAACACGCTGTTGAACAGACCGCCCCCTGCGATGCCCGAACCCTTCACCGTCCTGATGTCGTACGACAGCGAGGCGTCGAAGCACAGCACGTTGCGGCCGTTGACCGTGAACTCGTCGCCGGGCTCGACCTCGACGATGAAACAGTTCTGCGCCTCGTGCGCGAACCAGGCCTCACCCTGCCCGCGCACCGCCATGAGGGGCAGCCCCTCACCGGTGACCGCACGCTTCAGCATGCCGCCGACGCCCTGCCCCTTGCGCTCGAACCTGAGGCTGCCGCGATGGGCGATCATCGCGCCCTGGCGGGCGTACATCTCTCCGTTCACCGCGTACTTGATGCACTTGGCGTTCTCGACGGACATGCCCGGCTCGACGGCCGGCTGCACCACGTGCTCACTGGAAAAGAGATCACCCTTCATGCGGGGCATCGTGTCCCGGAGGATGTGATTCCGCCAAGATTACGGAAAGTGCCCGCTCAGCCACCGAACAGCTGGGCCCAGTACGTGCCCGCCCGGCCGCCACCCGCGAAGCCGATGCCGATATGACCGAAATCCCGCTTGAGGATGTTGGCGCGGTGCCCGGGACTGTTCATCCAGCCGTCCACCACCTCGGCGGGGGAGCGCTGGCCGCAGGCGATGTTCTCGCCGATCGTGCGCCCGCGGTACCCCGCCGCGGCGGCCCGGTCCCAGGGGCGGGAGCCGTCCGGCGCGATGTGGTCGTAGAAGTCGCGGGTCACCATGTCCGCGCAGTGCGCCCGGGCGGCGGCCGTGAGCTGTGGGTCCGCCGCCAGCGGGGGCAGGCCGGCCCGGCCGCGCTCGGTGTTGGTGAGCGCGACGACCTCGGCGGCCGTACGCGACAGCGCGTCCGGGGTGAGCGGAGCGGCCCACAGCGCGGTCCAGTACCGGTGGCCGGCGCCGGCATGGGCCAGGGCGGCATGCCGGAAGGCCGGGTCGAGCAGGGTGCGCCGGGAGGACGCCGAACCGAGGAGGTACTCCACGAACTCCGCCGGGCTGCGCGGCCCCGACACGAGATGCTCACCGACGCTGACGTACGCGTACCCCGCAGCGCCGATCCGCTGATACACCGACACACCGTCCCGCCCCTCACTGCCGAGCCGTCCCGCCTCCGCCATCGCCCGGGCATGCGCCCGCGCGGCGGAGAGAAGACGGGGATCGACCGCGACGCACGGCGAACCGGCTTGCGTCCGGGCCGAGTTGACCAGCTGGAGAAAGCCGTCGGCCGCGACGCCGGGTGCCGCCGTGGGCCGGCTGGACGGGGGGTGTGGGTTGGCCGTGGTGGGTCGGCTGGACGGTGAGCCCGGGTCGGTCGGCGGTACGGGAGGCGCCGCTGCGGTGGGCCGGGCGCTGTGGACCGCAGGTGCCGAGCGGGGCGAGGGAGTCGCGGTGCGCCCATGGGGGCGGTGGGGCGCTGTGTGGCCGCCGTCGTCCGTGACCTGTACCCCGAAGTCCCGGGCGAGCCCGGCCAGTCCGTCCGCGTACCCCTGCCCGATCGCCCGCAGCTTCCAGCCGGTGCCCGGCCGCAGATACACCTCGGCGAGCAGCAGCACGGTCTCCGGGCCCGGGCGGGGCGGCACGAACCGGGCCACCGTACGCCCGGAGCCGTCCGTGACCTCGAGCCGGGGACCGGGCAGCCGCCCGAGCGGCGTCCCGGGCTCGGCCGCGCTCACCACGACGGTGACCCGGGTGGCGCCACCGCGCAGCAGGGCCGGCTCGACGGCCAGGGTGTCACCGCGCAGTCGTACGCCCGCCGCCCGAGGCTGGTTGTAGAACACGAAGTCGGCGTCGGACCCGGCCTTGCCGTCCGCCCCGGTGACAAGCGCGGACACGTCGAACGGGCCGGCCACCCGAAGCAGCACCACGCCGCCCGGTAGCGGCACGTTACCGCCAGGCACCAACTCGCTCGTCACATCAAGGACAACGCCCCGCGCTCATCGGATGGTTCCAGCCACGCGGGGGCGCGGAGTCAGCCGCCGCCGCTCAGCTTCCTTCCGCGGAACGCCGCATCCACGCGGCGCCGGGGGCGTTGGTGCGGGACTTCTGTCGCCAGCCGCGACGGGACCGCGAGGAGCGACAGCGCGGCACGAGGGCTGATGCGACCTCGGTCACATTCCGGCCTTGGAACCTGGGGGATTGAGTCGACGTCTCCACAGCCGACACACAGTTGGTCAGCAAGTGATCGCTCTGTGCCGCGCATTTGCAAAGGATTGCCCTAGAAGGTCGTGAAATGGATCATTCCATCTTTACGTGGACATGACCGATCCGTAAGGGTTACGCCTTGGGGCCCGACCAGCCCCCGTGACGCGGAACAGCGTCATGTGTCAAGGCGGTTGGTGACCCCGGCTGCCTCAGAACGAAGGAACCCTGATCCTTGCGTAGACCTCACATACGCAGTGTCGCCGTCGCCATCGCTGTGACGACCGCTGCCACGGGTCTGGCCGGTACGGCTTTCGCGGGTCCCTCCACGGGGGCGGAGCGGACCTCGGCGTCCACCACCACAAACGCCACCGCGGTGGTCGAGGCGGCGCGCACCGCGGCCTTCGCCCACGCCTCGGCGACCGGCGTCTCCCAGGGCGACGAACTGCACGCGCAGGACGTGATGCTCGACCCCGAGGGCGCCCGGCACGTCCGCTTCGCCCGCACGCACGACGGCATGCCCGTGCTCGGCGGCGACCTCATCGTCCACCTCGACCAGACGCTGGCCTACACCGGCGTGACCCGCGCCGCCGGTCACGCCGTCGAGCCGGCCACCACCAAGGCCACTCTGACCGCGGACCAGGCCGCCGCCAAGGCCGCCCAGGCCGCCAAGGGCGACGCGGGCTCCGCCCAGCTGGTCGTCGACGCGCGCGGCGGCTCCTCCGCCCTCGCCTACCAGGTGACCGTCACCGACGAGAACGGCACCAACACCGTCGTCGTCGACGCCGTCACCGGCAAGGTGCGCAGCAACACGCCCGACAGCGACGAGTTCCTGTCGCCGAAGCTGCTGGAGAACCTGAGCAAGCACGGCGAGACGATCGACCCGGCCACCGGAATCGGCACCGCCTCCCCGCAGGCCGGTCTGCTCGGCTCCGGAGTCTCCGGCGCCACGCGCTACCCGTCGGCCGCCAACGGCACCGGCAAGACCCTCTTCGTGGGCAGCGTCGGCCTGACCACCACGCAGACCTCGCGCGGCCACTACCAGCTCAAGGACCCGAGCCGGTACGGCACCGAGACGCGCGACGCCAAGGGCAGCACCACCGAGAAGTTCAGCACGGGCACGGCGTTCACCAACACGACCGACGTGTGGGGCAACGGCACCACCGGCAACCGGGCCAGCGCCGCCGCGGACGCCCAGTACGGGATCACCAAGACCCTGGACTTCTACAAGGCCACCTTCGGGCGCAAGGGCATAGCCAACAACAGCAAGGCCGCCCAGGGCATGGTCCACTGGGGCAACAAGGTCGCCAACGCCTTCTGGGACCCGACCTGCACCTGCATGCTGTACGGCGACGGCGACGGCCAGACGTTCAAGAAGCCGCTCGTCGTCCTCGACGTCACCGGCCACGAGCTGACGCACGGCGTGGTGGACGCGACCGCGAAGCTGCAGCCGACCTACGTCGACTCCAACGGCAACCAGTACGGTGAGCCCGGCGCGCTGAACGAGTCGCTCGCGGACATCTTCGGCTCCAACGTCGAGTTCTACGCCAACAACCCGAAGGACACGCCGGACTACCTGATCGGCGAGAAGCTGGGCCTCGCCCAGAAGTTCCTGCGGCGCCTGGACCACCCGTCGCTCGACAAGCTCGAGGGCACGATCGACTACTGGTCGCCGGACACCTACTACACCGAGGTGCACGCCGGGTCCGGTGTCTCCTCGCACGCCTACTACCTCCTCGCGGAGGGCAGCGGCAAGAAGACGATCAACGGCGTCGCCTACGACTCGCCGACCTACGACCACTCCACGGTCAAGGGCATCGGCCGGGCCAAGGCCACCGCGATCTTCTACCGTGCGCTCACCCGCTACATGGTCTCCACGACCTCCTTCCACGACGCGCGCGTCGCGACGCTGAAGGCGGCCAAGGACCTGTACGGCGCGAACAGCACCGAGTACAAGACGGTGGACAAGGCGTGGGCCGCGGTCAACGTCACCGCCGCCAACACGCCGGCCGCCGGTCACTGACGCGGCCGCCGCACCACCGGATGCCCCGCCTCGCGCGGGGCATCCGCATGTCCGGAGGCGGCCCGGACCGCCTCGACCGCCGCCCGGAACCACGGCCTTGGGCGCCGCCCTCGCGCCTCGGCCCGCCCGACGACGCCCTGGGCGTCACCCACGCCGGCGGCTGGTGCGGGTCCCGGTCCGGCACTCACCGTGCGGCGGCGGGACCGGCCGTGACACCGACCGCGCCGCGACCGCCGGCCCACCGCGCGACCACCCACGGCCGGCGCTCTGCGCCCGCCGGCTTCGTTCCCGGCGACCGCGTGCCATCCGCTCGCCCCCCGGAGGACAGCAGCCGGTCGCCCATCCCGTACCCTCCGGACCGCAGGCCACCGACGTGTGATTCCCCGGTGTCGGCGGGAACCTGACCTGCGTGGGATACGCAGGCACGACCCGGACGGTCCCCATGCGACCCGGCGGGTCCGTCACACCGCGGGACCTCGCCCGATGACCGGCCGGTCCGGACGCGTCCGCCGCGTCGCCGCCGTCCTGCTCACGGCCGTCGTCTGCCAGCCCGCGCCCGCCCGGGCAGCCCCTCCGCCCGCGCCCGCCGAGCGGGCCTCCGGGGTCGTCACCTGGGCGGCGAGCGCCGACCGCATGGGCGAGGGCACCGCCGGAGAGGACTACCGGCTGATCGTCCACACCAGCGTCGGCGGCGACGATCCGCGTGTCCGCCTGAGCAACGCCTTCGGCGAGCGGCCGCTGACCGTGGACAGCGTCTACGCCGGAGTGCGCAGCAAGGGTGCCGCCCTGCGGCCGGGCAGCAACCGGCGGCTGACCTTCGCCGGCGTTCGTACGGTCACCGTCCCGGCGGGCGCCACCGCCTGGAGCGACCCGCTGCCCGGCCGTCTGCACGCCGGCACCGATCTGGTCGTCAGCCTGCACACCCCGGCCGCGGCAGGGCCGGCCACCGGCCACTGGCTGGCGCTGCAGACCTCGTACACCGGGCGGGGCGACCACACCGCCGAGGAGCGCGGCACCGACTGGACGCGGACCACCCGCTCCTGGTGGTATCTCGACGCCGTGTCCGTACGGCCGTCCCAAGCGGCCACCGGAGCCGTGGTCGCGCTCGGCGACTCCCTCACCGACGGCCGGCGCTCCACCATGGACCGGAACCGCCGCTGGCCCGACTACCTGGCCAGGCGCCTGAACACAGCCCACGCGGCCGTCCGGGGCGTCGCCGACGAGGGCATCTCGGGCAACCGGGTGCTCGCCGACGGCCTCGGGCAGAGCGCCCTGCACCGGCTGAACCGGGACGTGCTGTCCCTGCCCGGTGTGCGCACCGTCTTCCTCTTCGAGGGGGTGAACGACCTCAAGGCGCACACCGGCGTCACCGCGAAGAACCTGATCGCCGGCTACCGGAAGATCGCCGAGCGGGTGCACACGGCGGGCAAGTGCGTGGTCGCCGCCACGATCGGCCCCTTCGAGGGCGGGCCGGAGTGGGACCCGGCCACCGAGGCCGTACGCCGCAGGGTGAACCGATTCATCCGCACCAGTGGGGAGTTCGACGCGGTCACCGACTTCGACCGCGCCCTGCGCAGCCCCCACGACTCCGCACGGCTGCGGCCGGTCCTCGACGGCGGCGACCATCTCCACCCCGACGACAGGGGCATGCGGGCGCTGGCCGACGCCGTCGACCTCCGCAGCCTCGACTGCACCCGCTGACCGGGGGTTCCGGCCGGCTCATCCCGCCCCGGTCGGCTCCGGAGCGATCAGCCCCCGGCGGTAGGCGACCGCCACCGCCTCGGTACGGCTCGCCGCGCCCAGCTTGGCCAGGATGTTGGAGACGTGCACGCTCGCCGTCTTGCCGCTGATGAACAGCTCCTCGCCGATCTGCCGGTTGCTGCGGCCCCGCGCGAGGAGCCGCAGTACGTCCTGCTCCCGTGCGGTCAGCGGCGCGGCACCGGCCGTGCCGGTCCCGGTGGCGGCGGTGAGGCGGCCCCGGCGGGTCAGTCCGTCGATCCGCTCCAGCAGTGGTGCCGCACCCAGCGTGGCCGCCGTCGCCCTCGCCGCACGCGTCTGCTCCGCCGCCTCCGCGCGCCGCTCGACGGCCAGCAGCGCCTCGGCGTACCGCACCCGGCAGCGCGCCTGCTCGTACACATCGCCGTACGCGAACGCGGCGACCGCCTTCGCCCAGGCCGCCGGATCCGGGCCGGAGGTGGCCGTCGCCCACTCCGCCTCGGCACGGGCCAGCCAGGCCTGACCCTCCGGGCCCTGCGGACGGCCCTCCTCGTCCCCCGCGGCCGAGGCCCGGGCCTGTTCCACCAGTTCGGTCGCGGTGTCCGCCCAGCGGCGCAGCGCCGGCGCGTCCCCGGCACGTCGCAGTTCCACGGTCCGGTCGGCGACCGCGGTGAGGCAGAGCGCGGCGAGCCGGACGGTGACGTCGGGCCGCCGCCCCGAGACGTCGCCCAGCGCGGCGAGCGTCACCCGCATCCGCTCCACGGCCGCCTCCGGGGCACCGCGCAGCGCGGCCGCGTCGGTGAGGGCGATACCGGCGATCAGTGTGCCCATCCAGTTGAACGGCCCCTCCAGCAGGGCCTCGGCCCGCTCGACGGCCCCGGCGTCGCCCCGTGCCACCGCCACGTACAGCGCGGGACCCGCCGCGAAGGCGCCCGTGGCCGGCAGCACGGCCTCGGCCTCGGCCGCCGCGCCGAGGCACGCGTCCCAGCGGCCGAGCGTGTACAGCGCCAGCAACTGGAGATACCGCATCTCCAGCGGATACGGCGAGGACAGCAGCCCGGTGCGGCGGGCCCGCTCCAGCGCCTCGGCCAGCAGGGGCAGGCAGCCCTCCAGGTCACCGGCCTCCAGACGGCTGATGGCCTGGTTGAACAGCGCGCGCATCTCCACCGGACCGTGCCCGGCGGACCGCGCCAGCTCCCCGGCCCGCCGCAGCTTCTCCTGGCCTTCCGCCGAGCGCCGGCCGCCTCCTTGGAGATTGGCCAGGGAGATCAGCAGATCGGCCTGGGCGTCGGCCATGCCCAGCTCCTCGGCGACGCGCAGGGCGCGCTGGGCGATGCTCAGGGCCGTCTCGTCCGCGCCGAGGTGACGGGCCGCCATGACATGGGTGGCCGCCGCCCACACCCAGGTCCGCGAGGGCGGCTCGGCGGGGATGAGCGCCAGCGCCTCGCTGCTGTACCGGAAGGCCGCCTGCAGCCGGTCCACGTTGAGCAGGTTGCCGGCCAGGGTGTAGCGGATCCGGGCGGCGAGCACGGAGTCGGCGTCCTCGCCGACCTCGGCGAGCGCGGCCCGCGTCAGGGAGACCGCCCGATGGGAGTCCCCGGCCTGCGCGGCCGCGGCGGAGGCCCGCAGGGTCAGCGTGACGGGCGCGATCCCGTCGGCGGACGGCCGCTCCTCGGCCGGCACCGACGCCCACAGGTCCAGCGCCGTCTCCAGATGCCGCAGCTCCTCGGCCGGCGCACCCAGCTGCCGGGCGTGGTCGGCCGCCTCCAGGCAGGCGGTGAGCGCCCCCGGCAGGTCATGGCTCTCGCGCGCGTGGTGGGCGCGCTCGGCGGCGGTCTCCGGGGCGCGGCCACGGGCGGCGAGCAGCCGGGCGTACGCCCCGTGCAGCCGGGACCGCTCGCCGGGCAGCAGGTCGGCGTAGACCGCCTCGCGGGTCAGGGCGTGCCGGAAGGCGTAGGTGTCGCCGTCCCCGGGCACGAGCAGCTGCCGTCCGGCGGCCTCGCGCAGCGCCGTCTCCAGCTCTTCCTCGGGGAGCCCGGTCGCCTCGCGCAGCAGGTCGTGCTCCACCCGGCGCCCGGCCACGGCGGCGGTGCGCAGCACCTGCTGGGCGGTCTCGGTCAGCTGCTCGACCCGGATCAGCAGCAGGTCCGCGAGCCCGCTGGGCACGCCGTCGGCGTCCGCGCCGGCCGCAGCGAACAGCTCCTGCGCGTAGAACGCGTTGCCCTCGGCGCGGGCCACGATGCCGCGTACGACGGCCTCGGGCAGCGGGCCGTCCTCCAGGGCCCGCACGAGCCGCGCGACCTCCGGATCGGGCAGCGGCCGCAGTTCCAGCCGCTCCACGGCCGGCAGCCGGACCAGTTCGGCGAGCAGCGGGCGCAGCGGGTGGCGTCGGTGCAGATCGTCCGCCCGGTAGGAGGCGAGGACCGCGAGGCGCCGCTCGGGGCCGCCGCCCGGCCGGTGCAGCACGCCCCGGCTGAGCAGGAAGCGCAGCAGGTCCCGGGAGGACTGGTCGGCCCAGTGCAGGTCCTCCAGGACCAGCAGCAGCGGTGCCACGGCGGCCAGTTCGGCCAGCAGCCCCGAGACGTCCTCGAACAGCCGCAGCCGCCCGTCGGGGCCGCCCGCCGGATGGGCGCCCGCGCCCAGCAGCCGGTCCACCGCCGGATGCGCGGCCAGCACGGACGAGAAGCGTGCGTCGGCGGCGAGCACGCCGAGGATCTCGGTGAACGGCAGATACGGCAGGCCCACGTCGCCGAGGTCCACACAGTGCCCGGTGACCACGGTGCTCCCCGCCCGCGCCGCCCGCCCCGCGACCTCGTCCAGCAGCCGTGTCTTGCCTACCCCCGCGTCCCCGCCGACCAGCACCGCCCGCGCCGCACCGCCCCGGACACGCTCCAGCACACCCAGGAGCCGGGCCAGTTCCTCGTCCCGCCCGATCAACGGCGGCGCACTGAAGGCGATCTGCGACACGCCCCATCCTGACACGCAGGGCACAGCAGCGCCCCAGTAGGCACTCAACCGCTCGGCACTCAACCCCGAAGCGTCTCCGCCCAGTTCTCCGGTACCCGCCCCGCGGGCCCCGGCACCGGCTGACCGGCCGGATGGCTGTCGGGCGGGGCGAGCCCCGGACCCGAGGTGAACAGCTCCTCCGTGGCGTAGTCCCAGAACCAGTCCTCACCCGGTTCGAAACTCTGGATCACCGGATGCCCCGTGGCGTGGTAATGCGCCGTCGCATGCTTCGCGGGCGAGTCGTCGCAGCAGCCGATGTGCCCGCACTGCGCGCACCGGCGCAGATGGAACCACCAGCCGCCGGCCTCCTCGCACTCCACGCAGCCGGTGCCGCTGGGCGGGACGTTCACGTCGAACCCCTCGACACTTCTCATACGGCTTCCTCCGCTCGCTCGATGGACGTGTCCGGCGTCTCGGCGGTCAACGGCAGAAGCACCTGGAAGCGGGTGTCGCCCGGCACCGACTCCACGCGCAGGCTTCCGTGGTGCTTGTTGACGACGATCCGCCAGGAGATGTCCAGGCCCAGCCCGGTGCCCTCGCCGACCGGTTTGGTGGTGAAGAACGGGTCGAAGATCCGGTCCTTGATCTCGGGCGGCACTCCGGGCCCGGTGTCCTGGAACTCCACTTGGAGCCGCTCGTGGTCGAGCGCGGTCCGCACGGTCAGCGTGCCCGTGCCGCCCGCGCCGTTGATGGCGGACACCGCGTTGTCGATCAGGTTGGTCCACACCTGGTTCAGCTCGGCCGGATAGGCGGGCACCGGCGGGAGGGTGCGGTCGTACTCCTTCACGACCTCGATGCCGGCGCCGATCTTGCCGGAGAGCATCAGCAGGGTGCTGTCGAGGAGTTCGTGCACGTCCACCACGCGGTAGGGCGCCCGGTCCAGCTGCGAGTACTGCTTGGCCGCGTCGACGAGATGCGAGATACGGGTGGTGGAGTCCTCGATCTCGTTCATCAACAGCTCGGTCTCGATCGTGTAGTTGAGCCAGCCGATCGCACCGGCGAGGATCTCCTCGTCCACGGCGGCAGCGACCTGATCCAGCCAGTCGACGTCGAGTCCGGCCTGCACGAAGGTCGGCGCCACCTGCCAGGCCTGACCGATGCCGTGGTCCTCCAGCCAGTCGGTGAGCAGGTCCTCGCGGTCCGCGGCCTCCAGCGGGCTGAGCACCGGGGCCTTGGCGACCCGCTCGGCGGTGCGCTCCTGGATCTCGATCAGGCTCCCCAACGCGTCGCGGGAGAAGGGGCCTTCGGCGATCATGGCGAGCTTGCGCCGCATCTTCGCGACGCGTTCGCGGAGCGTGGCCGTCGCCCGTACGGCCGCCGCCGCGGGGTTGTTCAGCTCGTGCGTGAGCCCCGCCGACAGTGAGCCCAGCGCCAGCAGCCTCTCCTGCTGCCCGATCGCCGCCTGGGCGCGCTTGGACCCGAAGAACAGGCCCTCCAGCAGGTGTACGGCCATCGGGAACCACTCGGTCATGACGTCGGCGAAGATGTCCGCCGGCAGCACGAAGAACCGGGTCGGCTCCGTCACGCGCATCGAGTTGTTGTAGACCTGCTGCACCCGGTCGCCGATGTAGGCCTGCATCGCGCCCGCGTACACCCCGCGCTGCGAGGTGCGGGTGACCTCCACGTCGTCGCCGCCGACCCGGCGGGAGAGCACCACCGTGCCCTCGATCAGCACGAAGAAGCAGGTCGCCGGGTCGCCCTCGGTGTACACCGGCCCCGGCTGGAACAGCTCCACCTTCCCCTCGCTGCACAACCGGCCCAGCTGTTCGGAGCTCAGCTTCTCGAAGAGGAACAGCGAGCCGATCTCCTTGGGGCTGCACGGCATGATCTGCCCGCTCATGACTGCTCCTGATCGTTCATGACTGTTCCAGATACCGGTGGACGAGCATCACGGCCATGGCTCCCTCGCCCACGGCGGACGCGACCCGCTTGGCGGACTCGGCACGCGCGTCACCCGCCACGAACACGCCGGGGACGCTGGTCTCCAGGTGGTACGGCGGACGGTCCAGCTCCCAGCCGGCCGGCGGCCGCCCGTCGGCGGTCAGATCGGGCCCGGCCAGAATGAACCCGCGCTCGTCGCGCAGCACCGCGTCGCCCAGCCAGTCGGTCAGCGGCGCGGCGCCGATGAACACGAACATCCAGTGCGCGTCGACCCGTTCGCTGTCCCCGGTCACCGTGTGACGCAGGGTCAGCTGCTCCAGGTGGTCCGAGCCGTGTGCCGCGTCGACGACCGTGTGCGGGCGCACCGAGATGTTCGGCGCCTCGTTGATCTGCTGGATCAGGTAGTGCGACATCGAGGCCGACAGGTCGGGTCCGCGCACCAGCAGCGTCACCGACTTCGCGCCCCGGGACAGGTACATCGCCGCCTGCCCCGCCGAGTTGGCGCCGCCGACGATGTAGATGTCCTGCCCCTGGCAGGCGGCGGCCTCGGTCAGCGCCGAGCCGTAGAACACCCCGCAGCCGGTCAGATCGACGCAGCCGGCGGCCTCCAGCTGCCGGTACTGCACGCCGGTCGCGAGGATGACGCTGTGCGCGGCGATCGCCGAGCCGTCCGCGAACCGTACGACCCGGGCGGCGCCGTTGACCTCGAGTCCCGTCACCTCACGGGCGGTCAGGATCTCCGCGCCGAACTTCGCCGCCTGCCGCCGCGCCCGGCCGGTGAGCTGGGCGCCGGAGACGCCGTCCGGGAAGCCCAGGTAGTTCTCTATCCGGGAGCTCTGCCCGGCCTGCCCGCCGGTCGCCGACCGCTCCACCAGCACGGTCCTGAGCCCCTCGGAGGCCCCGTACACAGCCGCGCCGAGCCCGGCCGGCCCGCCGCCGATCACGATGAGGTCGTAGAAGTCGGCCGTCGGCGTCGTCGCCAGACCCACCCGCGCCGCCAGCTCGGGCGCCTCCGGCTCGACCAGTGCGCCGCCGTCCGGCGTGATCACCAGCGGCAGCCGCCGCCCGTCCTGCCCGGCGGCCGCCAGCAGCCGCTGCCCCTCGGGCTCCTCCACCGAGTACCAGCGGTACGGCACCTGGTTGCGGGCGAGGAACTCGCGCACGTCCGAGGACCGCGCCGACCAGCGGTGCCCGACGACCTTGGTGCTGGGCACGGGCCGGTAGGCGCTGGTGCGCCAGGCCTGAATCAGGTCGTCGAGCACCGGATAGAGCTTCTCCTCCGGCGGATCCCAGGGCTTGAGCAGATAGTGATCGAGATCGACGACATTGATCGCATCGATGGCGGCGTTGGTGTCCGCGTACGCGGTCAGCAGCACCCGCCGCGCCCCCGGATAGACGTCCAGCGCCTGTTCCAGGAACTCGATGCCGTTCATCTGCGGCATGCGGTAGTCGGCCAGGATCACCGCCACCAGGTCGCCGCGCAGCTTCAGCTCGCGCAGCGCCTCGAGCGCGGACTCCCCGGACTCCGCGCGCACGATCCGGTACGACTCGCCGTAGCGGCGCCGCAGATCGCGGGCGACGGCACGGGAGACCCCCGGGTCGTCGTCCACGGTCAGGATGACGGTCCGCGCTGCGTCGGCGGCCTGTGCCATACGTCTCCCACCCCGAGCGTTGGTTCCACGGGTCGGTGTCGTGGGGACCACCGCACCGGTTCGCAGCCATCGTATGTTCGATCGGCCCGGTTCGCCCTGGCATACGCCGGGCAGCGCGGTCATGCCGTGCTGCTCGCCGTGCCGGCCGGCAAGATCGCCACCACGGTGGACGTCGTCTCGGTCGCCGGACACACGGGCATCCGGAACATCCCCGGGCCGCCGCACACCTCCGTGGCGACCCTCATCCGATCGCGGCGGGCTTCGCGCCCCTCGTGCCCAGCCTGCGCGCCCTCCTACCCCCGGGGAACCGCCCGACGGCTCGTGAAGGAGATCGTCGTGCCGGTGCGCGACGGTGTCCGATAGTGGGCACCAGCACCACGAGAGCGGCGACGAGGAGGCCACGCATGACACGCCCGGTCACGGCAGGGGTGGACGACAGCCGGGAGAGCCTCGCCGCGCTGGACTGGGCGGGCCGGGAGGCCGTACGCCGTGGGCTGGCCCTGCGCGTGGTGCACGCCTGGCGGTACGCCGAGTCGCTCGCCACCGCCGACCGGGACACCCAGCACGGATGGGTGTCGGAGGGCGTGTCCGAGGCCGTGCGTGCCGTCTCCGAGCGGCATCCGGGGCTCGCGGTGAGCGTCGACGTGGTCGAGGGCGAGCCGGTGCACGCGCTGGCCCGTGCCGCGGCGGAGGCGGAGATGCTGGTGCTGGGCTCGCGCGGGCACGGGCCCGTCCTCGGGTTCCTGCTGGGCTCGGTCGGCCGGCAGGTGATCGCGGAGGCGAGCCGGCCGGTGGTCCTGGTGCGCGCCGGGGACCGGCCGGCGGCCGAGGCCGCCGGGCGGGACGTCGTCGCCGGCCAGCACGGCGACCCGGAGGACAGCGCGGCCGTCCTGCGGTTCGCGTTCGAGACGGCGGCGGTCCGCGGCGCTGCCGTCCGGGCCGTACGGGCGTGGACCCTGCCGCCGGTCTTCGCCTACAGCCCCGGCTCGCTCAAGCTCCTCGACGACGCGGGCGGGCTCGAACCCCTCGAGCGGCAGGCGCTCACCGAGGCGCTCAGGCCCTGGCGGGAGCGGTTCCCGGAGGTGCCCGTGGCCGAGCACGTCGAGATGGGCAGCGCGGGTCAGGTGCTGCTGTCGGCGGCCGGCCGGGCCCAGCTGGTGGTCGTCGGGCGCCGGGCGCACCGTACGGCCGTCGGCGCCCGGATCGGCTCGGTCGCGCACGGGATGCTGCACCACGCCGAGTGCCCGGTCGCCGTGGTCCCGCACGAGTGAGCTACTCGGCCTCGGCCGGCTCCAGGGTGGCCCGCGCCCCGGGCAGGACGTTCTCGATGTAGTCCTTGACGGCCGTGTCGAGGCCTATGTCGTGCTGGGCGCGCTCGGACAGGTACCAGCGGTGTTCCAGGAGTTCGTGGTAGATCTCGGCCGGGTCCATGGCACCGCGCAGCTGAGGCGGTACGGCCCGCACGGTGGGCCGGAACACGTCCCGCACCCACCGGTGGGCCAGGACCTCCGGGCGGGCGGCGAGGGGATCGCCGGGGGCGTGGTCGTCCTGGGTGGCCATCCAGCTCTCCAGGTCGTTCAGCAGCCGCCGGGCCTGGTTCTCCTCGGCGTCCAGGCCGGTCAGCCGCAGCAGCTGGCGCTGGTGATGGCCGGCGTCGACCACCTTCGGCACGAAGGTGACCGTGTCGCCGTTCGAGGAGTGCTCGATCTGCATCTCGGCCACGTCGAAACCGAGCTCGTTCAGACGGCGGATCCGGCGTTCGATGTAGTGGTACTTGCCCGCCGGGTACACCGAGGTGCGGGTCAGCTCCCGCCACAGGCCCTGGTACCGGGTGCAGATCTCGTGCCCGAACTCCACCGGGTCGACGGACGGGTGCAGCGCACCGGACGCCTCCAGGTCCAGCAGCTCGCCGCTGATGTTCACCCGGGCCAGGTCCAGGTCGTACTCCCGCTGCCCGGGGCTCAGCCGCGGGTGCAGGTCGCCGGTCTCGGCGTCGACCAGATAGGCGGCGTAGGCGCCCGCGTCCCGCCGGAAGAGGGTGTTGGACAGCGAGCAGTCGCCCCAGGCGAACCCGGCCAGGTGGAGCCGGACCAGCAGCACGGCGAGGGCGTCCATCAGACGGTGCATGGTCGCCGGGCGCATGGTCGTCTCGAACATCGAGCGGTACGGCATCGAGCCGCGCAGATGCCGGGTGACCAGGACCGGCTCCAGCGGGGCGCCCGAGCCGTCGGTCCGGCCGGTGATCACCGCGAGCGGGTCGACGGCGGGGATGCCGAGCCGGTCGAGGTCGCGCAGCAGCCCGTACTCGCGCAGCGCGGGCCGCTCGGCCAGCTCCTTCACGGCGATCACCTCGTCGCCGGCCTGCGCGTACCGCACGACGTGCCGGGAGATGCCCCTCGGCAGCGGCACGAGGTACTCCCCGGGCCACTCCTCCAGGGGCACGTCCCAGGGCAGGGCGAGCAGGAGCGCGGGATGCTCCGGGTTCGTGGCGCTGATCTGCAAGGCCATGGCACGAACCCTAAGGCCCGGACCGGCTGTTCTAGGAGGCCCGGTCCCGGGCCTGCTCGGCCGCCGCGCGCACCGAGCCACGGTGCACCGGCCCGTGCCCCGGCAGCAGGGTGTCGCCGTCGAGCGCGCCGATCGTCTCGAGGGAGGCCAGGACACCGGCGCGCTCGTGGTGGAAGAAGTCGAGCAGTATCTGCGGGCCCTTGACCCGCGAGGTCGCGTGCCCGGTGGCCAGGGTGTCGCCGGAGATGACGATGCCCGCCTCGGGAAGGTGGTAGACGCAGTGGCCGTCGGTGTGGCCCGGGGTGTGCACGGGCACCGGGCGGCCGGGCAGGTCCAGCGGGCCCTCGCCGGGGAACGGCTCGGGAGCGGTGACGGGGTTGTGCTCGGTGCCGCCCAGGCGGATCACATGGACCGCCCAGGGCACGACGCCCGGCCGCCAGGCGTTGCGCACCACGTCGCCGATGGAGGCCTGGTGCAGGAACTCCCGGCGCGCGTGCGGCACTTCGGCCGGGTGCAGGTACACCGGGGTGCCGTGGGTCGCGCGCAGGTACTCGGCCGAGCCCAGGTGGTCGTTGTGCGCGTGGGTGATCAGGACGGCGGCGACCGCCTCGGGTGAACTGCCCACTTCCGCCAGGGACGCCAGGACTTGCTCACGGTCTCCCGGATAGCCGGTGTCCACCAGGGTGACGGCGTCCCCGTCCTGCAGGATCACCCAGTTGACGTGGCTGCCGTGCACCAGATAGGTGCCGTCGGCGACTTGGTGTACCTCTGCCCGCATGATCTCCCCGAGCCCTGTGCGGCTGACCGTCGGGGACAGCCAACCAGATGCGGCGGCGCCCCGCACCGTCGGGTCGCGTCAGTGCACGCCGTGCGGACGGAACTGGATGCTGATGCGCGGCCCCGCGGCCCTGGCCGACTTCGGCACGCAGTGTTCCCAGGTCCGCTGGCAGGAGCCGCCCATCACGATCAGGTCGCCGTGCCCGAGCGGCCGCCGCAGCGTCGTGCCGCCTCCGCCCGCCGGGCGCAGCAGCAGGTCCCGGGGCGCGCCGACGGACAGGATCGCGACCATCGTGTCCTCCCGCGCACCCCGCCCGATCCGGTCCCCGTGCCAGGCGACGCTGTCCCGGCCGTCGCGGTAGAAGCACAGCCCGGCGGTGGTGAACGGCTCGCCCAGTTCCCCGGCGTAGTGTCGGGACAGGGCGTCGCGCGCCTCGTCCAGCACCGGATGGGGGAGCGGGTCGTGCGCCGTGTAGAAGGCCAGCAGGCGCGGCACGGCCACCACGCTGTCGTACATCTTGCGGCGCTCCGCCCGCCACGGCACGTCCGCCGCCAGCTTCTCGAACAGGGCGTCGGCGCCGCTCAGCCAGCCCGGCAGCACGTCGATCCAGGCGCCGGCGCCCAGCGCGGTCCGGCGCAGCCCTTCGAGCGGGCCGAGCCGCAGCTCGTCGGTCTGGTCGAACAGGGAGCCCTGGAGGTGCGTGGACATGGGTCCAGCGTACCCCTTAATCGAAAATGTGTTCCCTTGATTCCGCTCTGACTCCGGGCTTTCGATACACCGCTGTATCCGATACATTCCCGTATCGAACGGGAGGTGGCTGCCCATGGAGGAGACGGCCAGGCGCGTCACCCGGCGCCGGGTCCGCACCCGGGCCCGGCTGCTTCAGGCCGCGTTCGAGGTCTTCGCGGCCAAAGGGTTCGGACGGGTCTCCATCGAGGAGGTCTGCGAGGCCGCGGGCTTCAGCCGCGGCGCCTTCTACTCGAACTTCGCCACGCTGGACGAGCTGTTCTTCGCGCTCTACCAGGAGCGCGCCGACCTCATCGCCTCCCAGGTGACCGAGGCGCTCGCCCAGGACGGCCCCGGACTCGACGTGCCGACGGCCGTGGACCGGGTCACCGAGGTGCTCCTGCTCGACGTGGACTGGCTGCTGGTCAAGACCGACTTCCTGGTCCACGCCGCCCGTGACACGGAGACCGCCCGGGCCCTCCTCGACCACCGCACCCGGCTCCGCGAGGCGATCGCCGACCGGCTGTTCCGGGCCCGCGGCCACACCGAGCTGCCCGCCGTGCTCGGTGACGTGGCCGGTGCCGCGCACGCCGTGGTCGCCGCGTACGACGGCGTCACCGTCCAGCTGCTGCTGGACAAGGACGTCGACGCCGCCCGGGTCTGGCTGGGGCAGCTGCTCACCGCCCTGCTCACGGACGGCGGCCGCACCCCGCACCACCCCGGCGCGACCACCCCCGCATGACCCCGCACGCCGCCCCGCACCAGCCCGTACGACCCCCGCATGAGGATCCCCAGGGAAGGACACAGTCACGATGGACGCGGACGTCATCGTCGTCGGAGCGGGCCTCGCCGGCCTGGTCGCGGCGCACGAGCTCACCAGCCGGGGCCGCCGGGTGGCCCTGGTCGACCAGGAGAACGCCGCCAACCTCGGCGGACAGGCGTTCTGGTCCTTCGGCGGGCTCTTCCTCGTGGACTCGCCCGAGCAGCGCCGCCTCGGCATCAAGGACTCCTTCGGCCTCGCCTGGAGCGACTGGCAGGGCAGCGCGCGGTTCGACCGGCTCGACGACGAGGACTCCTGGGCGGTGCGCTGGGCCCGCGCCTACGTCGAGTTCGCGGCCGGCGAGAAGCGGTCCTGGCTCAAGGGGCACGGCATCGAGCTGCTGCCGACCGTGGGCTGGGCCGAGCGCGGCGACCTCAGGGCGGGCGGCCACGGCAACTCGGTACCCCGCTTCCACATCGCCTGGGGCACCGGCACCGGCGTGGTCGAGCCCTTCGTCCGCCACGCCCGCCAGGCCGCCCGGGACGGACTGCTGACCTTCCACCACCGCCACCAGGTGGACGAGCTGGTCATCGAGGACGGCACGGCACGCGGGGTACGCGGCACCGTCCTCGCCGAGGACCACTCGCCGCGCGGTGTCGCCTCCAGCCGCGACCGGGTCGGCGACTTCGAACTCACCGCCCAGGCGGTCGTCGTCACCTCCGGCGGCATCGGCGCCGACCACGACATCGTCCGCCGCTACTGGCCCGCACGGCTCGGCACCCCGCCGGCCGAGATGGTCACCGGCGTCCCCGCCTACGTCGACGGCCGGATGCTCGACATCAGCGCCGAGGCCGGCGTCCGGCTGGTCAACCGCGACCGCATGTGGCACTACACCGAGGGCCTGCAGAACTGGGACCCGATCTGGCCCGGCCACGGCATCCGCATCCTGCCCGGCCCGTCCTCCATCTGGCTGGACGCCCTCGGCCGCCGCCTGCCCGACCCCTGCCTGCCGGGCTACGACACCCTCAGCACCCTCGAGTACCTGCGCACCACCGAGGACATCGCCGGGTACGACCACTCCTGGTTCATCCTCACCCGGAAGATCATCGAGAAGGAGTTCGCGCTCTCCGGCTCCGAGCAGAACCCCGACATCACCGCCAAGGACCGCAGGGCCGTACTGCGCGACCGGCTGCTCGGCAAGGGCGCGCCCGCACCGGTCAAGGCCTTCCTCGACAAGGGCGCGGACTTCGTGACCGCGGGCAACCTGGAACAGCTGGTCGGCAAGATGAACGCGCTGACCGGCAAACCGCTGCTGGACGCGGCCGAGGTGCGCCGCCAGATCGAGGCCCGCGACCTGCAGATGGCCAACCCCTACAGCAAGGACTCCCAGGTCCAGGGCATCCACAACGCCCGCCGCTACATCGGGGACCGCCTCGGCCGGGTCGCCTCCCCGCACCGCATCCTCGACCCCGCCGCGGGCCCCCTCATCGGCGTCCGGCTGCACGTTCTCACCCGCAAGACCCTCGGCGGCATCCAGACCGACCTCGACTCCCGCGCCCTCGCCGCCGACGGCACGCCGATCGACGGGCTGTACGCGGCGGGCGAGGTGGCCGGCTTCGGCGGCGGCGGTGTGCACGGCTACAACGCGCTGGAGGGCACCTTCCTCGGCGGCTGCCTGTTCTCCGGGCGGGCCGCGGGCCGGCACGCGGCCCGGCACACGGGCTGACCTCAGCCCCTCAGCAGCTCCAGCAGGACCTGCGCGTGGCTCCGCTCCGGCGTCTTCGACGCGGTCAGCAGGGTCACGCGCTTCCCGCGGGCCGCCGTACGCAGGCCGTCGAGGAGGCCGGCGGCCTCCGGAGCGTCGAGCTCCGCCTCGTAGCGGCTCCTGAACTCCTCGTAGGAGCCGCCCCCGTGATACCACGTGCGCAGCTCGGTGGACGGCGTGAGCCCCTTGGGCCACTCGTCCACGCGGGCCACGTCCTTGGCGAGGCCACGCGGCCACAGCCTGTCGACCAGCACGCGCAGGCCGTCGTCGGGCTCGGGCGGGTCGTAGATCCGGCGCACGCGCACGCTCACGGTCCTCACTCCTCACGGGACGGCGGACGGTGCCGCGAGCCTAACCCGGCGACGACCGGTGCGCCGGGGGGATACTTGGCCAGAATGGGAGGGAGACGGGACCACCGGCGCCCCTAGTCTGTCGGCCAGCCGATCACCAGCCACCTCCCGAGGAGTGCCCGTGACGCCACTTGGCAGACAGCCCGCCCGGCGCCGAACCGCCGTGCTGCGCCGCGGGGCGGCCCTCGCCACCGTCCCCGCCGTCCTCGCGGCGCTCCTCGGCGCCACCGGACCGACGACGGCGGGCCCGGCCGGCGGATCCGGCGCGGGCGACCCCTACTTCCCGCTCAGCGGCAACGGCGGCTACCACGTCCGGCACTACGGCCTGACGCTCCGTTACGACACCTCCAGCCGGCACCTCGACGGCCGCGCCGTCCTCTCCGCCCGGGCCACCCAGAACCTGGGCCGCTTCGACCTCGACCTGGACGGCCTGAGGGTCACCGGGGTCACCGTCGACGGCACGCCCGCCGCCTTCCGGCGCGTCGGCCAGGAACTCGTCGTCACCCCGCGCCGCACCCTGCGCGCGGGCCGGGACTTCCGGGTCACCGTCGCCTATGACGGCACCCCGAAGCCGGTCACCGACCCCGACGGCAGCACGGACGGCTGGATCCCCACCGACGACGGCGCCTTCGTCGCCGGCGAGCCACAGGGCGCGATGACCTGGTTCCCGGCCAACAGCCACCCCAAGGACAAGTCGTCGTACGACATCACCGTCACCGTCCCCCAGGGGCGGACGGCCGTCGCGGGCGGCGTGCTGCTCGGACAGCGCACCGAGCACGGCCGTACGACCTTCCGCTGGCGCGAGACCGAGCCGACGGCCGCCTACCTGGCCACCGTCACCATCGGAGCGTTCAAGGTCGAGCAGTACACCACCCCCGACGGCATCCACGTCTACAACGCCGTCGACCCGCGTGAGGCGAGCGCGGCCGCACCGGTGCTGAAGAAGCTGCCGTCCGTGGTCGCCTGGGAGAGCAAGCTGTTCGGGCCGTACCCGTTCCGCTCCGCCGGGTCGATCGTCGACCACGCCCCGGGCGTCGGCTACGCCCTGGAGACCCAGACCCGGCCGCTCTACGACTCCGCGCCCGACCTCAGCACCCTGGTCCACGAGAGCGCCCACCAGTGGTTCGGCGACTCCGTCTCCCTGACCGCCTGGAAGGACATCTGGCTCAACGAGGGCTTCGCCACCTACGCCGAGTGGCTGTACGCCGAGCAGCACGGCGGCGACAGCGCCCAGAAGACCTTCGACGCCCTCTACGCCCGCCCGGCGAGCGACCACCTGTGGGCCTTCCCGCCCGGCGACCCGGGCAGCGGGAAGAACATCTTCGACGCGCCCGTCTACGCCCGCGGCGCCATGACCCTGCACGAACTGCGCAAGGCCGTCGGCGACCGGGACTTCTTCAGGATCCTGCGCGCCTGGACGGCCGGGCACCGCGGCGGCCACGGGACGACGGCACAGTTCACGGCGCTGGCCGAGCGGATCTCGGGGAAGCGGCTGGACGGGCTGTTCCACACCTGGCTGTTCACGAAAGGCAAGCCGAACAGCGCCTGAATCCTGACCGGTTCCCAACAAGTGTCGGCCAGGGTCGGCACCATGATCCATCGCAGAACCGCCGTCGCCGTCCTCGTCTCCCCGCTGCTGCTCACCGGCTGCGGCGGCGGAGCCGAGGCGACCGAGCGCCGGACACCCCCCACCCGCCCGGCACCCACCGCCACCCCTGCGATACAGGCGGAGCAGGCCTCCCGGGGCATACCCGGCCTCGGCCCCGTCATGTCGGCGGCGCTGCCCGAGCGCTGCGAGCAGGCCGTGGTCGTCACCGGGCGCGGGAAGGACTCCCCGCTCTGCACGGTCGTCCTGCACCAGCGCACCGTCCCCGGCTGGCAGTCCGGCCCCGCCTGGCCCGGCAGCAACGCCCTGCGCGGCTGGAGCGCCCACCACGTGCTCGGCGACCTGCGCTCCCCGCTCGGCCTGTACACCCTCTCCGATGCCGGCGGCCTGCTCCCGGACCCCGGCAGCAGGCTGCCGTACCACCGCTCCGGCGGCTTCCACTCGCCGGGCACCGGCTTCGAGGGCGAGCCGCTCGAGGGGTGTTTCGACTACGTCATCGCCATCGACTACAACCGCGAGCCCGGCACCTCCCCGCTGGACTGGACCCGGCCGCTCGGCCCGAAGCGCGGCGGCGGAGTATGGCTGCACGTCGGCCACGGCGGCCCCACGCACGGCTGTGTCAGCGTCGCCAAGGCCCACATGAGGGAACTGCTGCACACCCTCGACCCGCACCGGCATCCGGTCGTGGTCATGGGGTACGCCGACTTCCTCGCCGCCTGAGCCGCCTAGGATCCGAACCCGTGTGCGCACATGTACTGGTCGCCGAGGACGACGAGAAGCAGGCCGAACTGATCCGCCGCTCCCTGCTGGCCGAGGGACACACCGCCACGGTGGTGCACGACGGCGCCGCCGCGCTGGAGGCCGCGCGCGGCCTCAGGCCCGACCTCGTCGTGCTGGACCTGATGCTCCCGGTCGTCGACGGCTTCGGCGTGTGCCGGGCCCTGCGCGGCGGCGGGGACCCGGACATCCCGGTGGTCATGCTCACCGCCCGCTCCGCCGAGGACGATGTGCTGCTCGGCCTCGAACTCGGCGCCGACGACTACATGACCAAGCCGTACAGTCCGCGCGAGTTGATGGCCCGCATCCGTACGGTGCTCAGGCGCAGCGGGCGCGGTCTCGGCACCCGGGAGGACGACCCCGTGGTACGGGCCGCCGGGATCGGCGTCGACCCCGTACGGCACGAGGTGCGCTGCGACGGCGCGGTCGTGGACTGCACGCCCGCCGAGTTCCAGATCCTGCTGGCCATGGCCGCGGAGCCGGAACGGGTGTTCACCCGGCGGCAGTTGCTGCAGTGCACCCGCGGCTTCGACCGGGCCTCCACCGAGCGGGCCGTCGACGTCCACATCATGAACCTGCGCCGCAAGATCGAGACCGACCCGCGCCGCCCCGTACGCCTGTTGACCGTGTTCGGCGTCGGCTACAAGCTGAGCGGCGCCCGCCCGTGAGGCGCCGACTGCTGCGGGTCCGGCCGGACACGCCCGAGCCGCGCGGGCGGGGCGGCGCCGGCGGGCAGGCGCCCGTCGGGCGGCGGATCCCGCTGCGCAAGCGGCTCCTCGTCCGGCTGCTGTCCGTCTCCGCCCTGATCGCCGTCTGCTCGGTGGCCGCCACCGCCTGGCTCGCGGTGACCACCACCACCAGCGCCCTGAAGGAGGAGCAGGGTCAGGACCTCGCGGCCGACAACAGCATCCTGGCCCGGCTCAGCGGGTACGCCGCCACCCACTCCGACTGGACGGAGGTCCGGCGCATCGTCCGGCAGCTGGCCGCCGAGACCGGACGCCGGATCGCGCTCACCACCGTCGACCGCACCCTGGTCGCCGACTCCGCGCCCCGCGGCACCCCGCTGCCGCCCCGGCCCGCCGCCACCGTCGACCCGCTGCGCACCGACACCTACAGCGAGACCGGCGCCCAGCTCAGCGGCATCGATCCGCGCGTGGTCGGCCCGTACCTGCTCCCCGCGCAGGAACGCGCGAAGCTGGACGCACTGGCGGCCAGACGCAAACAGTGCTACGAGCGCTACGGCCTCCAGGCCGGCATCGCCCGCACGCCGAGCGGGCGGCCCGTCGTCACCGTCCCGGAGGGCACCGACCCGGCCGGCTACGGCGCGGCGGTCTGCGAGGACGGGCTGCTCAACACGCCCACGCCGACCGAGCACAAGGCCCTGGCCGACCTCACGGACCTCGCTCGGCCCTGCCTGAAACAGGCCGGCCTGGACCTCGGCGGGCAGCTCTTCCTCACCTTCGACCCCAGCGGCAAGGACCCCTTCGCCGGCGGCTACCTCGCCGCCAAGTACGCCAGTGCGGGCAAGACGGCGACGGCGCGGGCCGCCCAGCACTGCATCCTGACCGCCCGGCGTACCCAACTGGAGCCCTACGTCGCCCCGGTGGCCGACCTGTTCCTGGGCATCGGCGACCAGACCCCCTCCCGCTTCGACATGTCCCCGGCCAACAAGGCCAAGGTGATCGGCGCGGCCGGGCTGGTCCTCGCCGTCACCGTCGCCGTGACCGCCCTCGTCGCCACCCGGCTGGTACGGCCGCTGCGCGCGCTGACCGAGGCCGCTCAGCAGCCGCCCGAACTGCACGTACGCGTCCCGGTGACCACCCGGGACGAGACCGGCATCCTCGCCGAGGCCTTCAACGACCTGACCGAGCGCCGCGCTCGTCTCGAGGCCCAGCGCAAGGCGATGGTCAGCGACATCGCGCACGAGCTGCGCAGCCCGCTCACCAACATCCGCGGCTGGCTGGAGGTCGTCCGCGACGGAGTCGTCGAGCCCGACCCGCCCCTGCTGGACTCGCTGCACGAGGAGGCGCTCGTCCTCCAGCGGATCATCGACGACCTGCAGGACCTCGCGGCCGCCGACGCCGGCACCCTGCGGCTGCACCGCGAGCCGCTGCGGGCCGGCGATCTGCTGGACCAGGTCGCCGCCGCGCACCGGGTCGCAGCCAGAGCCGCCGGGGTCGCCCTGCGCACCGAGGCCGACGCCGGCGCCTGGCTCGACGCCGACCCGGTGCGGATGCGGCAGGCCCTGGGGAACCTGGTCTCCAACGCGCTGCGGCACACCCCGGCCGACGGCACGGTCACACTCGCCGCCCGCCGCGACGGCGCTCACGCCGTGCTGACCGTCACCGACACCGGCACGGGCATCGCGGCCGAGGACCTGCCGCACGTCTTCGACCGGTTCTGGCGCGCGGAGAAGTCCCGCAGCCGTCGCACCGGCGGCAGCGGCCTGGGCCTGCCGATCGTGCGCCACCTGCTCGCCGCCCACGAAGGCACGGCCGAGGCCGCGAGCGAGCCCGGCGCGGGCGCGGTCTTCACCCTGCGGCTGCCCGCCCGGCAGCCGCCGCGCGAGGAACCCTGAAAGGGCGGGGATTCCTGGCTCCCGCCGGGGGGTAATCCGGTCGCGCGGCGCCGTCGAGGGAGGTCTTGCCATGAGCGCACCGGAGGACCTGCCGGTCGTGTCCACGCTCGCCGAGGTGGCCCGCCTGGTGGACCGGCGGCAGGGCCTGTACGTCCGCTGGTCGCTGGGCCCCGGCGCCGACCTCGCCGAGGTCTCCAGCACCGACGACCTCACCGGCGTACCCATGCCCGGGCTGTCCGCCAGTCCGCTGGAGATCGAAAGCTGGTGGGCGGACCGGTCGGTGGAGCTGTGGGTGGCCCGCCGTCTGTACGACTACGCGCATCTGCCGCACGACAAGGGGCCCGGCGTGCGTCCCTGGGTGCTGCGCGGCCGGGAGGCCGGCCGGGGCCCCGACAACGAGCCGCTCGTGACCGATGCCGAGCCGCTGTGCTGGATCGCGGACGAGGTGATCGAGGCGGCGAAGAAGGAGGTGGCCCGGCAGGAGCGGGAGTGGGGGACGCTGCGCCGCGGGGGCCGCTGAGGCCCGGACCGTGGGCGCCGGGGTCAGCCGGAGCGCGGCCGGGTGCGGGTGCGGCGGCTCAGTGCCCGGCGCTCCAGCTCGGTCGTCCCGCCCCAGATGCCGATGCCCTGGCCCGTCCCCAGCGCCCAGTCCAGGCACTCCTCCCGGACGGCACACCGGCCGCAGACCGCCTTGGCCCGCTGGGTCTGCACCTGCGCCGGACCGGTGGTGCCGATGGGGAAGAACAGGTCGGGGTCCTCGTGACGGCACGCGGCGTGGTCGCGCCAGTTGTCCATGGAAGTCTCCCGGATCCGATCGAAGTCGTCCGTGCCTGTCGAATGCGTACTGCGGGTTCGGGTGACCGGTCGGGGCGGTGTGAAACGGCGTGTGCGACAGGGGTTCGAGCGACGACCGCGATCCGGCCACGGGCGGGCGCGGGGCCACGGACGGGCCGCACGCGCTCAACAGGCCGGGGAACGGGGCGGACAGGCCGGCGGGCCGAGGGCACCCGTACCCGACCGGGCACCGGGGGCGCGGAGTTGGGGGCGAGAACCGGCTGGGTCCGCCGTCCGCCGCGCCACCGCCCGACCACCCTACTCCGCAGGGCCCTTCCCTGGGTGCGAAACGGACAAAGCGTGACCTGGGCGTCAGCGGCGCAGTGACTCGGTCGCCGTCACCGTCACCGCCTCGGCCAGTGCGGCCAGCGCGGGGGAGTCCAGCCTCCACTGCTGCCAGTACAGCGTGACGTCCATCCACTCCTCGGGCGCGAGCAGTACCAGCCTGCCCTCCGCCAGCAGCGGACGCGCCTGGACCTCCGGCACCATGCCCCAGCCGAGCCCGGCGGCGACCGCGTCCAGGAAGCCCTCCGAGGTGGGCACGAGGTGCCTGAGCGGGCCGGCGGAGCCCCGGCCCAGCCGGCGTACGAAGGCGTCCTGGAAGTCGTCCTTGCGGTCGAAGACCACCACGGGGGCCTCGGGCAGCGCCTCCGGCAGCGGCCGCCCGCCCAGGTGGTTCGCGGTGAACTCCGGTGCGGCGACCGGCAGATACCGCATCCGGCCGAGCGGCCGGACGGTGCAGCCCGGCACCGGATCGGCGGCCGTGGTCACCGCCGCCATCACCAGACCCTCGCGCAGCAGGGCCGCCGTGTGGTCCTCGTCCTCCCGGTGCAGTTCGAAGCAGAGGCCCGCCACCCGGGTCAGCGCCGGCAGGAACCAGGTCGCCAGCGAGTCCGCGTTCACCGCCACCGAGACCCGGGTCGGCTCCCCGGCACCGCTCAGGCCGAGTTCACCCCACGCGTCGCGTTCCAGCCGGGCGAGCTGCCGGGCGTAGCGCACCAGCACCGCGCCGGACTCCGTGGGCCGCACCGGCTTGGTGCGCTGCAGCAGCACCCGGCCGGTGCGCTGTTCGAGTGCCTTGACCCGCTGGCTGACCGCCGACGGGGTCACGTGCAGGGCGGCCGCGGCGGCGTCGAAGGTGCCCTCGTCCACCACGGCGAGCAGGGTCCGCACCTGCTCCAGCGGAAGGTCCGTCATCACGAGCGCTAAGGATACGTAAGAAAGTTTAGCTGTACTTGCGGATGCCGGCTTCCTAGGTTCGATGCATGAACCACGCCCTGACCGCCGCGGCCGCCGGATTCGGCACCGGCCTCTCCCTGATCGTCGCCATCGGCGCCCAGAACGCCTTCGTCCTGCGGCAGGGGGTGCGCCGGGACGCGGTCCTCGCCGTGGTGGGGATCTGCGCCCTGTCCGACGCGGTGCTCATCGCGCTCGGCGTCGGCGGGGTGGGGGCGGTCGTGGTGGCGTGGCCGGGCGCGGTCCGGGCGGTCGGGATCGTCGGTGGCCTCTTCCTGCTCTGCTACGGCGTCCTCGCCGCCCGCCGGGTGCTCAGGCCGGGCCCGGCCGGGCTGAGCACCGAGGGCGAGTCCGCGGGCTCCCGGCGCCGGGCGGTGCTCACCTGTCTGGCGATGACCTGGCTGAACCCGCACGTCTACCTGGACACCGTGTTCCTGCTCGGCTCCCTGGCCGCCGACCGGGGCGCGCTGCGCTGGACCTTCGGGCTCGGGGGCGCGCTCGCCAGCCTGTGCTGGTTCGCCGCACTCGGCTTCGGGGCCCGGCTGCTCGGCCGCTTCCTGGCCCGGCCGGCGGCGTGGCGGGTGCTGGACGGCCTGGTCGCCGTCACCATGCTGGCGCTGGGAGCCATGCTCATGGCCGGGTCCTGAGCCGGTCCTGGCAAAAACCCGTTCGGTTGCACAGGGTCCCGCTGAGATAGTCAGGCTCTCGAAGCGAAAAGATGTAGCGAGCAACCTCTATCGGCAACAGGACACCCGTGGACACGAGCGAGAGCAGTACCACCGAACCCGGCGCCGCGACGGACGCGGCGGCTCCGCCCCGGCGCGGCTGGCGCCGCTGGGCGATGGACACCCGTCCGCTGAGCATCCCGGCCTACCGGCGGCTGTGGACGTCGACCATCGTCACCGCCGTCGGCAGCCAGCTCACCGCCGTGGCCGTGCCCAAGCAGGTGTACGACGTCACGCACTCCTCGGCGTGGGTCGGCTACGCGAGCCTGGCCGGCCTCGTGCCGATGGTGGCGTTCGCGCTGTGGGGCGGCGCGGTCGCCGACACCGTGGACCGCCGCAGGCTGCTGCTGGTCACCAACACCGGTATCGCGGTCACCTCGCTGCTGTTCTGGGCGCAGGCCGTCACGGGGATGGGCTCCGTCGCCGTCCTCATGGTGCTCCTCGCGTGCCAGCAGGCGTTCTTCGGCCTCAACTCCCCGGCTCGCAACGCCTCCATCGCCCGGCTGGTCCCGGCCGAGCAGCTGCCCGCCGCCAACGCGCTCGGCTCCACGGTGATGCAGACCGGCATGGTCGCCGGCCCGCTGCTCGCCGGTGTGCTGATCCCGGTCATCGGGCTGCCCGAGCTGTACCTCATCGACGCCGTGGCGCTGTGCGTGACCGTGTGGGCCGTCTTCCGGCTGCCCGCGCTGCCGCCGCTCGGTGAGGCCGGCGCCCGCCGGGCCGGGGTGCGCGAGATCGCCGCCGGGTTCCGGTACATCTCGCGCCACAAGGTGCTGCTGCTGTCCTTCCTCGCCGACATCGTCGCCATGGTCCTCGGCATGCCCCGCGCCCTGTTCCCGCAGCTCGCGGCGCAGACGTACCACTCCTACGGCGAGGGGCTCGCGCTCGGCGTGCTGTTCGCCGGCATCCCGGTCGGCGCGGTGCTCGGCGGCCTGTTCTCCGGGGTGTTCTCGCGGGCCCGCCGGCACGGCCGGATGGTCATCGGGGCGGTCGTCGGCTGGGGCGTGGCCATCGCCGGGTTCGGGCTGAGCGGCAACCTCTGGGTGGCCCTCGCCTTCCTCGCCGCGGCCGGTGTCGCCGACATGGTCTCGATGGTGTTCCGCGGCGCGATCCTGCTGTCGGCCGCGACCGACGAGATGCGCGGCCGGATGCAGGGCGTGTTCACGGTGGTCGTCGCGGGCGGTCCGCGCCTGGCCGACGTCCTGCACGGCACGGCCGGCGCGGCCTTCGGCCCGCGCGCCGCCGTGGCGGGCGGCGGCGCCCTGGTCGTCGTGGTGATGCTGGCCCTGTCCGCCGCCGTACCGGCGCTGCGCCGCTACCGGATCTGAGCTACAGCAGACCGCCGCGCCGCTTGGTCGTGTACTGGTCCATCAGCTTGCCCCGGGTCGTCTCCAGGCGGTGGGCGAGGATCTCGGCCACCGTCCGGACCAGCGAGAGGCCGAGCAGCGGGTCCTCCACGCACAGGGCGAGCACCGAGGGGCCGTCGAACTCGTAGGCGCGTACGTCGGTGAAGGCGACCGCGCCGAAGTCCCACTGGTACGGCGGGAACAGCCAGGACCAGCCGAGCATGTCGCCCGCGCCGAGCGTGGCCACGGTGATCCGCTGCCGGGAGGTGACCTGCTGGTCCAGGTGGACCGCGCCGGAACGGATCACCCAGAACCGGTCGGCGGTGCCGCCCGCCTCGAAGATGCGGGTGTCCTCCGGGAACGAGACCTCCTTGGCCAGTTCCATCAGGCGTTCGCGCTGCGCCTGGGGCAGGGCGGTCAGCAGTTTTATCGCTTTGGTCATGGCGCGGCGCTCCTCGCCGAGGCGGTCCGGGGTGCTTTCCCTAAGCCCATTTCAGCCGCTGCCGCCCCGGTGGGCACCTCGAAGGACGCGGATTTCCCCGGCGGCGGCCCGGTGCGCCGCCCGGGTGCAGGCAGCAAGAAGCCCTGGCTGGACGGGGGAGACCAGCCAGGGCCGTATGCGGTGACGCGACAGAGGGAGGAAGGACGGTTCCGGTCACCTCCGGCATCACGTATGTATGAACGATAAACCATCTGGTGCCTGTTCTACCAATCGGTAGCGGGTCACGTGACCTGTTTCACGCCTCCGGCCGTGCTCGGCGGCCCACCCGGGCAGACGATCTCCCCCAGTACCCGCGTCACCGCCTCGAACGCCCACGCCCGGGCAGTGGCCTCCCGCGCCCCCTCCGGGTCCGTCGCCGTGAGGCTCTGTGCGCGCTCGCGCCATGCCTGTTCCTCCTCGGCCGCGTGCTCCCGGCCGCGCTGGATGCGCCGCAGCAATTCGTCCGCGTCCACGACATCGGTCATACCCGTCTGGTACCCGCGAGAGCGTGGTGATGACACGGCCACCGACGGTGTTTGACGGCTTTGAAAGGGGTGAGGCGAAAGGAGTACGTCGGGCCATCCGGGCATCGCTCAGGGAGGCAGGATGCGCGACAAGTACCGCACCAGCTGTTCCACGACGCTGCGGGAAGCACGCCGCCGGCTGCCGTGCCGGCCGGCCGACGCCCGCAGAACCGTGGAGCGGGCGGTGGCCGAGCGGTGCCGGGCCGTCTCCTGCGGTGCGGCGGCCATGGCGGACGTCCTGCTCGTCACCTCGGAGCTCACCACCAACGCCATCCTGCACGGCGGCGGCATCACCGGCTTCGACGTCGCAGTCGACTCCGGCGCCGTACGGGTGTCCGTGAGCGACCGCAGCGACGAACTGCCGGTGGCCGCCCCGCCCGTCGACGAGCGCGGCACCCGGCCCGGCGGCCGGGGCTGGCCCATCGTCTGCCGTCTGTCACGGGACGTCCGGGTCGCGCAGCTGCCCTGCGGGGGCAAGCGCATCACGGCCGTCGTACCGCTGCGCTGAAGCCGTGCGGGAAGTTCAGCGCCCGTGGTGTTTGCTCCCCGGAGCGAGGGGCAGGCGGAAACTCGTGCTTCGGACCGGAGGCGCGCGCCCAGCGGGAACCGTACGACTGCCCGCGTCCCCCTCCCGGCGGACCGGGCGACCGACCCGCGGCGAACCCTGACACCACCGTTCGGGCCCGGCCCCGAACCTCGTTCCGGCCGTGTGCCCTGAATCCACGTTCAGGAGCGATTCCGCATGCTGACCGACATGTCGACAAGCCGTCCCGGCACGCCCACCACGGACTCCGCCGCCGCTGCCCCGCGGCGGCCCCATGACGACGCCCCCGACACCGCGGAACTGTTCGCCCGGCTGGCGGACCTGGACGACGGCCCCGAGCGGGACGCCGTACGCGACGAACTCGTCGCCGCCTGGCTGCCCATGGCCCACCGGATCGCCGGCCGCTTCCGCGACCGGGGCGAGACCGTCGAGGACCTGCGGCAGGTGGCCGCGCTCGGGCTGGTCAAGGCCGTCGACCGGTTCGACCCGTCCCGCGGGGCCTTCGAGAGTTACGCCGTGCCGACCATCACCGGCGAGATCAAGCGGCACTTCCGGGACCGGATGTGGGCCCTGAGGGTGCCGCGCCGGGTGCAGGAACTGCGCAACCGGGTGCGCGTGGCCCGTCGCGAGCTCACCCAGCACCCCGGCAGCCCCGAACCCACCGTCACCGCCATCGCCACCCACACGGGCCTCAGTGAGGACGAGGTCGGTGCGGGCATGGAGGCGCTGGAGAGCTTCAGCACCCTGTCCCTGGACGCCGAACTGTCCGCCGGGGACGACGGCTACAACCTCGCCGACACCCTCGGGGCGGCGGACACCTCGTACGACGTCGTGGTCGACCGCGAGGCCGCCAAGGAGGGGCTGCGCCGGCTGCCCGAGCGGGAACGGGCCATCCTCTACATGCGGTTCTTCGAGGACATGACACAGAGCCGCATCGCCGACCGGCTGGGCATCTCCCAGATGCACGTCTCCCGGCTGATCAGCCGCAGCTGCGCCCGCGTCCGCGACGAGGCCATGGGCCGGCGCGCGTGGGCGGACCCCGCGTGAGGGCGTGGCCGACGGACCGTCACTTCTTCGGACGGTCCGCCCGCGTGGTGACGCCCAGCGGCCGGGCCAGCCCCGAGACGGCCTCGTCCAGCCGCTGCAGATGGCGCAGCACCCGGTCGGTGACCCGGCCGTAGCGCGGGGTGCGCAGCGTTCCCGGCTCCAGCATCGAGGCGATGCTGGAGCCGGTCTCGATCTCCGCCGTGGCACGCGGGTCGGCGACATGCGCGGCGATCGCCTCGATGTTGTGCACGATCCGCCGGCACGCCCCGCGCAGCCGGGGATCCGCCGCGATCGAGGGGTGCGTCGGCAGCAACTCGGCCGTCGCCGCGAGCGAGCGCCCGTGGTAGGCGCAGGTCTCCAGCAGCGCCACCACGTACCGGGCGGTGTTCCGGCGCGCGCGCAGCGGGGTGATCGGATGGGTCAGCGGCTGGGTGGCCGCACGCAGGTCGGCCAGCGCCTGGTCGAGATCGCGCGCCTGCTCCACCAGACCGGCGCCCGCCCCGCCGCTCAACTGGTCCACGGCGGCCCGTGTGACCTCGGCGAGCCGGTCCAGGACCGCGCCGAGGAGGTCGTTCGTACGGCGGTCGGTGCGCACGGGCAGCACCACCGCCGCCGCGATCACCCCGCAGGCCGCGCCGAGCGCCGTCTCCTCCACCCGCAGCACCAGCACCGCCATGCTGTAGGTGTTCAGCAGCGTGTACAGCAGACCCAGCATCGCCGTCACGAAGAACGACATCAGCGTGTACGACAGCGGGGCGGTGTAGAACATCGCGAAGATGAACACCAGCACCAGGCCGAACGCCGTCCACGTGTGGGGCCCGACCAGAGCGGCGAGCCCGATGCCGGCCACCACGCCGAGCACCGTGCCCAGCAGCCGCCGGTAGCCCTTCACCAGGATCTCGCCGGTCGAGGCGGTGTTGATGAACACGATCCAGCAGGTCAGCACCGCCCAGTACCAGCGCTGGCTGGACAGCAGCTCGCCGCCCGCGATGGCCAGCGCGGAGCCGACGGCCACCTGGACCGCGGCCCGGGTCGTGGGCCGCTGCAGACCGCTCGGCCCCGGCTCCTCCGCCTCGGCCTCCTCGCCCGCCTCGATCGCGGCGTCCTCCGCGTCCAGCTCCTCGCGCGAGCGGCTCGTCGCCGGGGTGTCGTCGGACTCGTCCTGCGGCCCCTCCAGCGCGACCCGCAGACCCAGCGAGGCCCGGGCGGCCTCACCGAGCCCACGGAAGACGTCCTGCACGGCCGGCGAGGCCTTGGGCAGGTTCTCCTCCTCGCGGTAGCCGAGCAGCCGGTTGCGCACCTGGGCGAGCGCGGTGCCCCGGGCCTCGCCGGCCGGCCGCAGCATCAGCAGCCGCAGCGCCTGCAGATCCCGGCGCAGCGCCGCCGACGCCTCGTCCCGCACCGGAAGCTCACCGCTCGAGGGCAGCGGGGCGCCCGGCAGATGCAGGGTGAGGGTGTCGGTCCGCTCGGCGCTGCGCGCGGTGAGCAGCAGCAGGCCGAGCCGCTCGGAGGCGATCTCGGCGTCGGCGATGCGGCGCTGCAGCAGCCGGGCCACCGCCGCGTCGGAGGTGCCGTCCTCCAGCCGCCCCTGGATCAGCAGCGCCGTCTCGTGCAGGCGCGCGGTGGCGGTGCGTAGATCGTCCAGGACCTTGTCCACGTCGTCCGGCCCGGCGTCCAGCAACTCCGTCTGTACGGCGATCAGCTGCGCGAGCCGGGCGCGGAACGCCCGCCGCAGCCGGTCCAGGGTGCCCGCCGGGGTCTGCGGCAGCAGCACGAAGCGCGCGACGGCGCTGCATGCGAAGGCCACGCAGATGACCCCGCACAGCGCGGGCAGCGCCGAGGTGGTCGCGTGCACGAACAGGGAGAGGAAGTAGATCTGGAAGCCGATCAGGCCGAGCGCCGTGCCGCGGTCGCCGAACCGGCGGCCGTAGACCGCGCAGAAGATGAGGGCGACGAAGAACAGGTCCCCGGCGACGACCCGTTGGTTCAGCAGCGCGCCCAGCGACACCGACGCCAGGGCCACCGGCAGGCCGAGCGCGAGGGTCACGGCCTGCGCCGCGCGCTGTTTCTCCTGCACGGCGAAGGTCGACACCATCGCCGCCATGGCGCCGGCGACCAGCTGGGGCACCGGCACCCGCAGGGCGGCCAGGACGGCGAGGGTGAGCGCGATCGCGGTGACCGTGCGCGCTCCCGCGGTGAGCCGGAGCAGCCCGGGATCGGACGCCGCGAGCCGGTCCCACATCCGTACCCGCCCAGGTCGTCCCGCTGTGCTCACGCCGCCGTGCTCTCTCCCGTGCCGGAAACCGATCTCCGACCCAGCATCGCACGACGGTCCGGACCGGTTGCCCCACGGGCACGGTCAGCACCGAGGAACGGATCAGCTCCCGCCGCTCTGTGTCACGGGCTGTCCGCCGTCCCGCCCTCCACCCGCGCCCGCACCTGTTCCGGCGTCAGATACGCGTCGGTGAACTCGAAGTCCTTCAGCCGGGCCGGCTTGCGGGCCTGGAAGCCGGTGCGCACGAAATCGTCGCCGGCGACCGCGTTCACCAGCCAGTTGGTCATCACCCGGGTCTTGGCGACGTTGGTGCGCAGAGCCGACCAGTGGTAACCGCGGGCCACCGCCTGGGCCGGCACTCCGCGCAGCTCGACGCCGAGCGGCTTGGACACAGCGTCCCTGCCGCCGAGGTCGACGACGAGGCCGAGGTCGCGGTGCACGTACGGCTGCAGCGGCGCACCCCGCAACGTCGCGATGACGTTGTCCGCGACCCGCTTGCCCTGCCGCATGGCGTGCTGCGCGGTCGGCGGGCACACCGCGCCGTCGCCCTTGGCCAGGTCCGGCACCGCGGCCGAGTCGCCGAGCGCGAACACCCCGTCGTGGCCCGGCAGAGACATCTCGGGAGTGACCGCCAGCCGGCCCCGCACGGTCTCCGCGCCGAGCGTGCCGATCAGCGGGCTCGCGACCACGCCGGCGGTCCAGATCAGCGTGTGCGTCGGCACCACCCGGCCGTCGGTGAAGGTGACCTCCTCGGCGCCGGCCTTGTCGATCGACACGCCGAGCGACACCTCGATGCCCCGCCGCCCCAGGATCTCCTGCGCGCTGCGGCCGAGCTTGTCACCCAGCTCCGGCATCAACTTGGGCGCGATGTCGATCAGATGCCACTTGATCAGGCCGGGGTCCAGACGCGGGTAGCGCTGTACGGCGGCGTGCGTCAGCCGCTGCAGACAGGCGGCGGTCTCGGTGCCGGCGTATCCGCCGCCGACCACCACGAACTGCAGCCGGGCGGCCCGCTCCGCCGGGTCGTCGCTGGCGTCCGCGAGGTCGAGCTGCGAGATGACGTGGTCGCGGATGTAGGCGGCCTCGGCCAGGGTCTTCATCCCGAAGGCGTGCTCGGTCAGACCCGGGATGTCGAAGGTCCGGGTCACGCTGCCGGGGGCCAGCACGATGTAGTCGTAGGGCTCGTTGACGATCTTGTCGGTGATGGTGCGGACGACGCACACCTTCGCCTTCAGGTCCACGCCGATCGCGCCACCCGGGATGATCCGGGTGCGGTACTTCTTGCTGCGGCGCAGGCTCAGCGCGATCGACTGCGGCGTGAGCACGCCGGAGGCGACCTGAGGCAGCAGGGGCAGGTACAGCTGGTAGGACTGCGGCGTCACCAGGGTGACGTCGGCCTCGGCGGGAGCGAGTTTGCGCTCCAGACGGCGGACGCACCCGACTCCGGCGAAGCCGGCGCCAACCACCAGGATCCTGGGTCGTGTCACGGTGTTCATCCCTCTCTGCGGCTCCAGGCGGTCCGACTCCACGCCGTTCGTGTGCCCGGGACCGGTGCGCACCACCTTCGATCCCACCGTGCCCCGAGCCGTCCCGCCAGCCGGTTGCGGCAGGCAGACGAACGCGTGGGCTCCAGCATGCCCCCGCTGGAGCTGGAGTAACCGGTTGTCGCACAGATACACGTCGCACATCCGGTGCGGTCACCAGGGCAGGAAGACGTGGATGTCCTTGCCCTCGTCGTGGACGACGACACTGACCTGCGTGCACAGCGTGTGCAGCAGGTGCCAGCCGATGCCGCCGCCGCCCGTGCGCGGGTGGAAGGGGCGCGGTTCCGGCCTGGTGGTGCTCGTGTCGCGCATCGTCACGTGGACGCCGTCGAAGGTACGGCGCATCCGCAGACCGAACGGCCCGGGCGCGTACTGGATCACGTTCGCGGCCAGCTCCGTGACGACCAGCAATATGTCGTCCCAGAACTCGGGCGCGGCGGGCGGCGCCCGGGTGGCGAGCGCGCAGAGCCACTCCTCCGCGGCGAGCCGGGCCTCCGTGACGTTGCGCAGCTCACCGGCGAAGGAGAAACTGCGCTCGTACCCGTCCTCCGAGCGCGGTGTGTCGTCCCCACGTGGCTCCGTAGCCATAGCGCATTCCCCCGTCCCGGGCGGTCAGGGACGTGGCGAGGCCCTCCGACCAGGACGGCTGTCGGTGCTGATCTCATCCTGTGCCTGCGAGTTCCCGCAGCCGGGCCGGATATCCTTCCGGCCCGGCCCGAGGTCCGGACGGGCGCGCCTTGCGGGCGCGGGGTGTCAGCGGAAGACGTCGTCGGGCTCGTCCCAGTCCGCCGGCTCCTGCGGGACCCGCGCCGCCCGGGACCGCGCCTGGTACATCGCGTCGATCTCCGTGGCGTAGTGCCGCACGATGACGTCCCGGCGCAACTTCATCGACGGCGTGAGCAGCCCGTTGTCCGCGGCGAACGGCTCCGGGAGCACCCGGTAGACCCGGATGGACTCCGCCCGGGAGACGGCGCTGTTGGCGGAGGCGACGGCCCGCGCGATCTCCTCCCGCAACGCGTTCTCCTCCCGTCTCTCCCGGGCCGGACTGTCGCCCTGCAGGGCCAGGGCGGCCCGCCAATGCGCGAGGAAGTCCGGGTCCAGGGTGATCAGGGCGCCGACGCAGGGCCGGTCGTCGCCGACCACGACCGCCTGGTGGACCAGCGGATGCATGCGCAGCCGCTGCTCCAGCGGGGCCGGGGCGACGCTCGTGCCGCCGCGGGTGACGATGACGTCCTTCTTGCGCCCGGTGATCGTCAGATAGCCCTCGGAGTCCAGCCGCCCGATGTCCCCGGTGGCCAGCCAGCCGCCGCGCAGCGCGGCCCGTGTCGCCGGCTCGTCGCCGACATAGCCCTGGAACACCGACGGACCGCGCACCAGGATCTCGCCGTCGTCGGCCACCTGGATCTCGGTGCCCGGCAGCGGCCGGCCGACCGTACCGGACTTCTCCCGGCCGAGCGGCTGCATGGTGATCCCGCCGGAGGACTCGGTGAGGCCGTACCCGTCGTGGATGTACACCCCGATGCCCTCGTAGAACAGGCTCAGTTCGCGGTTGAGCGAGGAACCGCCGGAGGTGCCGCGCACCACCCGCCCGCCGAGCGCCGCGCGCAGCCTGCGGTACACCGTCCGCTCGTACAGGGCGTGTTGCAGCCTCAGCTCGAACCCGGGCCCCGGCCCGGTGCCCAGCCGGTGGCGCTCCTGTGCCTGGGCGAAGTCCCGCGCGGTCTGCGCGGCCCGCTCGAACAGGGCACCCCGGCCCGCCTGTTCGGCCGCCTGCAGGAAATTCTTGTAGAGCTTCTCGAACACCGACGGCACGCCGTACAGATACGTCGGCCGGAACGTGGTCAGCGCCGATGCCAGCGACGCCGCGGTCAGCTCCGGCTCGTGCGCCATCAGGGCGCCGCCGCGCACACACACCAGCATGATCATGATGCCGTACACATGGGAGAACGGCAGAAACGCCAGCACGGACGGCTGCTCGCCGGGCGGAGCCGCGGTGTGCTTCCAGCCGGCCAGGTACGTGTCGCAGGGGTAGGCGAGACTCCGGTGGCTGAGCGCGCAGCCCTGGGGGCGGCCGGAGGTGCCGGAGGTGTAGACGACCGCCGCCGTGGCGTCCGGCAGCACGATCCGGCGCAGCGACTCCACGGTGGTGTACGGCACGACCTGGCCCCGCTCGACGAGTTCGGGCACCGCGCCCGCGTCCAGCTGCCAGACGTGACGCAGCCGCGGCAGCCCGGCGCACACCGTGCCGACGGTCATGACGCCCTGCTCGTCCTCCACGACCACGGCCACACAGCCGGCGTCCCGCAGGATCCACTCGACCTGGTCCCGCGAGGAGGCCGGATGGACCGGCACGATCTCGGCGCCCACGGCCCACAGCGCATGGCTGAACACCGTCCACTCGTAGCGGGTGCGGGACATCAGGGCCACCCGGTGGCCGGGGGAGATCCCGGCGGCGATCAGCCCCTTGGCCAGGTCGACCACCTCGTCACGCAGTTCGACGGCCGTCACCTCCTGCCACCCGGTGGCGGCGGAGTCCACGCGATGGGCGAGCACCGGCAGGGTGGGACTGAGCTCCGCGGTGTCGAAGACGCTGTCGGCGAGGCCGCCGGTGAGCGGCGGGGCAACGGCGGGAGCGAGGGCGACGTCGCGCATGCGCTGCTCCTGGATGTACAGAGGGTCACACCGCCGACCGGCTCGGTATCGGCGGTGCTCGAATGTAGCCCAGCGGACCGCGTTCGGCAGGGGGAACGAGGAAGTCGTGATCAGCTGATGATCCGGGCGTGTCCTGGGGACTCGGCAGACATGAGTCACGTGAACCCGGATCCCGAACCCGAGCGGACCACCGGGCTGGAGCCCGGCGGCTCGGTACCGCCCGGCGAGACGCCGCCCGCCGAGAGCAGCATGCCCGGGGCCGGGCCCCGCGAGACGCACAATCCGCCCCGGGGCTGGGCCAAGGCGCCGCTGACGCTGATCCTGGTCGTCGTCGTCCTGGTCGCGCTGTTCTTCCTGGTGTACGCCCTGATGCTGATCGTCTGACCGCGGGCGGTCAGCCCTGGGTACGCCGGACGCACTCGGTGACGACGCCCCGCAGGCCGCCGCCGTGCTCCAGCAGCCGGCGCTGCTCGCGCGCGCCGTTGCCGCGCCGCAGCAGCTCCGTGATGCCCTGCTCGGCGCGGTCCGCGTCGCCGGTCGCGCAGAGCGCGTCCCAGGTGTGCGTGAGCAGCGACCGCAGCACCTGCGCGGCGGGTTCGGCCCGCATCGCCGCCGGGTCGAGCAGGTCCTCCTCCAGGCCGAAGCGGGCGGCCTGCCAGTCGGCGAGCCGCAGCAGGCTCACGCTGTGGCCGGGCGCCGGCCGGCCCGCCCGCCAGTGCTGAGCGGCCGTCTCCACGAGCGCGCGGGTCAGCGTCGCGATCAGCACGGCCGTGTCCGCGCCGAGGCATACGTCCGCCACCCGGACCTCCACGGTCGGATAGCGGGCGGACAGCCGCGCGTCGAAGTAGACCATCCTCTCGTCCAGCAGGGTGCCGGTGGCCACCATGTCCGCCACCCGCTGGTGATACCGCTCGGCCGACGCGAACGGCTCGGTCGGCCCGGCCGACGGCCAGCGGTTCCACACCCGGCTGCGATAGCTGGCGTAGCTCGTGTCCCGGCCCTGCCAGAACGGCGAGTTCGCACTGATCGCGCGGAGCACCGGGAGCCACGGGCGGATCCGGTCGAGGACGGCGATGCCCTCCTCGTCGGACTCCACGCACACATGCACATGGCAGCCGCACACCAGCTGCTCCCAGGTCGGTATCCCGTAGTGCTCGGCCAGCCACTGGTACCGCTCGTTCACGCTGAGGGAGGGGCTGACCGGCAGGGGAGAGGTGGCCAGCGCCGCGACCGCGCAGCCGAGCTCCCCGGCGTGCCGCGCCGCCTCCTTGCGGCAGCGCACGATCTCCTCGCCGAGGTCCGCCATGTTCGCCTGCGGATGCGTGGCGAACTCCAGCATCTGCCGGAACAGCTCCTTCTCGAAGACGTGCTGTCCCGGATCGTCATGGGCGACCCGTTCGAGGACGGCCGCCGCCAGCGCCTTCGGTTCGCCGCTGTCGGGGTCGACCAGAAGGAGCTCCTCCTCCACTCCCACGGTGCGCACGTGGTGCCACCCTTCCGTGTCCATGCCACGAGGGGCAGTCAAGGCTCTGTACGACCCCCGACTGCCCCTGGGCGGGCCGCCGACACCTGCGGCTTTCAGTGCTCCGGCGCGAGCCAGACCGTGGCGAGCGGCGGCAGCGTGAGCCTGATGAACCCGTCCTCGGGCTTCAGCAGCCCCTCGTTGCCGACCCCGCTGCCGCCGTAGCGGACGTCGTCGGTGTTCAGCTCCTCCTGCCAGGCGGGGATCTCTTCTCCGGCCCACAGCCGGTACTCGTGCCGGACGACCGGGGAGAAGTTCGACACCGCGAGCAGCGGGGAGCCGTCGGCGGCGAAGCGCTGGAACGCGAAGACGTTGTCGTCCGCCGCGTCGCCCAGCACCCACCGGAAGCCGCCCGGGTCGGTGTCCCGCTGCCACAGCGCCGGCGTCGCCCGGTACACGGTGTTCAGATCCCGCACCAGATCCCGCACGCCCCGGTGGTCCCCGGCCGAGTGGTAGTCGTCGCCGAGCAGCCACCACTCGGGGCCGTGCGGCTCGGACCACTCCGCTCCCTGGGCGAATTCCTGCCCCATGAACAACAGCTGCTTGCCCGGATGGGCCCACATGAAGCCCAGATAGGCGCGGTGGTTGGCGCGCCGCTGCCACCAGTCGCCCGGCATCTTCGACACCAGGGAGCGCTTGCCGTGCACCACCTCGTCGTGGGAGATCGGCAGCACGTAGTTCTCGCTGTAGGCGTACACCATCGAGAAGGTCATCTCGTCGTGGTGGTACTTGCGGTGCACCGGCTCCTTCTGGATGTACTGGAGCGAGTCGTGCATCCAGCCCATGTTCCACTTCAGCCCGAAGCCGAGCCCGCCGCGGTCCGTCGGCCGGGTCACCCCGTCCCAGGCGGTGGACTCCTCCGCGATGGTCACCACGCCCGGACAGCGCCGGTAGACGGTGGCGTTCATCTCCTGCAGGAAGGCGACCGCGTCCAGGTCCTCCCGGCCGCCGAACACGTTCGGCTGCCACTGGCCGGAGTCCCGCGAGTAGTCCAGGTAGAGCATCGACGCGACGGCGTCCACCCGCAGCCCGTCGATGTGGAACTCCTGGCACCAGTACACGGCGTTGGCGACGAGGAAGTTGCGCACCTCGGTCCGGCCGTAGTCGAACTCGTACGTCCCCCAGTCCGGGTGCTCGGCGCGCGTCGCGTTCCCGGGCTCGTAGAGCGGATCCCCGTCGAACCGGGCCAGCGCCCAGTCGTCCTTGGGGAAGTGCGCCGGCACCCAGTCCATGATCACACCGATGCCCGCCCGGTGCAGCGAGTCCACCAGGTACTTGAAGTCGTCCGGGGAGCCGAGGCGGGGCATCGGCGCGTAGTACGAGGTGACCTGGTAGCCCCAGGAGCCGCTGAACGGATGCCCGGCGACCGGCATCAGCTCGACATGCGTGAAGCCCATCTCCTTGACATAGGCGGGGAGTTCCTCCGCCAGCTGACGATACGTCAGACCAGGCCGCCAGGAGGGCAGATGGACCTCGTACACCGAGAACGGCGCCTGGTGCACGGGCGTGTCACCTCGGTGCGCCATCCACTCCGCGTCGCCCCACGCGTACCGCGAGACCGCGACGACCGACGCGGTGTCCGGCGGCGTCTCCGTGCACCGCGCCATCGGGTCGGCCTTGAGGAAGCGGTGGCCGTAGCGCGAGGTGATCTCGAACTTGTAGCGGGCGCCCTCGCCGATCCCCGGAAGGAACAGCTCCCACACCCCGGACGCGCCGAGCGACCGCATCGGGTACTGGGTGCCGTCCCAGTACGTGAAGTCCCCGGCCACCCGCACTCCTTGGGCGTTGGGCGCCCACACGGTGAAGCGGGTGCCGGTCACGCCCTGGTGCGTCATCGGCTCGGCGCCGAGCGCCTGCCACAGCTGCTCGTGCCGCCCCTCCCGGATCAGATGGAGGTCCAGCTCGCCCAGGGCGGGCAGGAAGCGGTACGGGTCGTGCACCTCCTGCTCGGCGTCGTCGTAGGTCACCAGCAGCGTGTACGACGGGATCTCCGGGTACGGCAGCACGGCCGCGAACAGACCGTCGCCCTCCGAGCGAAGCGGGCTGCGCATCCCGTCGACCACCACACTCACCGTGCGCGCGTTCGGGCGCAGCGCCCGGAACAGGACGCCGCCCGGGACCGGGTGGGCGCCGAGCAGGGCGTGCGGATCGTGGTGGGCGCCGCCGAGCAGCCGGCCGCGGTCGGCCGCGTCGAGGGGCAGGGCCGGGGCCGGCGCGGGGCCGGCTGCCTCGGGGAGCGAGGTGTCGCGCAGAGCCATGACGTCATCCTCCCCACACGGCGAGCCGCTTGATCGCCGCCATCGGTACCGGCAGCCAGTCCGGCCGGTGTCTCGCCTCGTACAGCACCTCGTACACCGCCCTGTCCGTCTCGTGCGCGCGCAGCAGCGCGTGCTTCTTGCGTGGATCCCAGCCGGCGCGGGCCGCGTAGCCCGCACAGAACGCCTCCCGGCAGCGGCGCGCCCATTCGGGTCGCCAGGGGCGGCGCTGCCGGGCCGCGTAGTCGAAGGAGCGCAGCATCCCCGCCACGTCCCGCACCGGGGACTGCGGGATCTGCCGCTCGGCGAGCGGCCGGGACGGCTCGCCCTCGAAGTCGATGACGAACCAGTCGCGGCCGGCCTGCAGCACCTGACCGAGGTGCAGATCGCCGTGGATGCGCTGGGCGGGCGGCCCGGAGTCGCAGGTGGCCAGCGCCCCGAACGCGGCCCGCAGCCCCGGCACGAAGGGCAGCAGCCCCGGCACGGCGTGCGCGGCCGCGTCCAGCCGTGCGCACATCGCCTCGGCCGTACGGCTGTTCTCGCCGCCGGGCCCGGCCGACGGAAAGGCCTCGGCCAGCGCGAGGTGCACCTCGGCCATGGCCAAGCCCAGCGCCCGGGACTCGGCGGTGAAGTCGTCACCGGCGGCGAGCGCGTGCAGCGCCAGCGTCCAGCCGTCGGTCGCGTCCGGCAGGAACGGCTGCAGCACGCCCAGCGTGGCCGGCTGCGGCGCGGTCGTACCGAACCAGGCCACCGGTGCCGGCACCCGGGTGCACCCCTGTGCGGACAGCGCGGCCGTCACCTCCAGGTCCGGGTTGACGCCCGGCTGGATCCGGCGGAAGACCTTCAGGATGTACGCGTCGCCGTACACGATCGAGGAGTTGGACTGCTCGGCGTCCAGCAGGCGCGGCGGCAGGCCGCCGGGCACGCGGGCGGCCGGGTCGGTCCGGAAGCGCAGCGGGCCGGCCGCGCCGGGCTGCCGCAGCCGCTCCAGCAGCAGGCTTGCCGAGCGCGGGTCGTGCAGCGCGTCGTAGACCGCGAGCCCGGCGAACGGGCCTTCCTCGGCCCGCCCGATGTACGCCCGCTCCAGCCGTGGGGCGAGGTGTTCGCGCAGGCCCAGCAGCAGCTGGTAGCAGTCACCGGGCGGGGGAGTGCCGCCCGGCGTGGGCACCGGCGCGTGCGAGGCGTGCACCAGCAGGTGCAGACAGCCCGGGAACAGCTCGGTCACGGAGAGCACCGACAGATCGGTGACGGGCCGGTCCTTGCCCGCGAACCAGCGTTGCCTGGGCAGCCATTGGCGCAGCAGCCCGCCGAGCGAGGCCAGGGGGCCGTCGAGCCCGGCCACCGTTCTCGGTCGGACAGTGATGGTCTTCGGCATGGTGACGCGTCCTTTCCTCGGCGCCGGGCGCGCTAGCGACGGCGGCCGATGCGGGATGCGACTCGGGTGAGCCGGAACCAGTAGAAGCCGTGGCCTTGCAGGGTCAGCAGGTAGGGAAGTTCACCGATGGCGGGGAAGCGCACGCCGCCGATCAGCTCGACCGGGTGCCGGCCGTCGTAGGCCCGCAGGTCGAGTTCGGTGGGCTGCGCGAAGCGGGAGAAGTTGTTGACGCACAGCACCAGGTCGTCGCCGTACTCGCGCAGGAAGGCCAGCACCGCAGGGTTGGAGGACTGCAGTTCCGTGAACGAGCCGAGACCGAAGGCGGGGTTCTGCTTGCGGATCTCGATCATGCGGCGGGTCCAGTGCAGCAGCGAGGACGGCGAGGACATCGACGCCTCGACGTTGGTGACCTGGTAGCCGTAGACCGGGTCCATGATCGTCGGCAGGAACAGCCGTCCGGGATCGGACGTCGAGAAGCCGGCGTTGCGGTCGGGGGTCCACTGCATCGGGGTGCGCACGGCGTCGCGGTCGCCGAGCCAGATGTTGTCGCCCATGCCGATCTCGTCGCCGTAATAGAGGATCGGTGAGCCGGGCAGGGCCAGCAGCAGGGCGGTGAACAGCTCGATCTGGTTGCGGTCGTTGTCGAGCAGGGGGGCGAGGCGCCGCCGGATCCCGATGTTGGCGCGCATCCTCGGGTCCTTGGCGTACTCGGCCCACATGTAGTCGCGCTCTTCGTCGGTGACCATCTCCAGGGTCAGCTCGTCGTGGTTGCGCAGGAAGACGCCCCACTGGCAGCCGGAGGGGATGGCCGGTGTCTTGGCGAGGATCTCGGAGACGGGGTAGCGGGACTCGCGGCGCACGGCCATGAAGATGCGCGGCATGACGGGGAAGTGGAACGCCATGTGGCACTCGTCGCCGCCGGTGGCGTAGTCCCCGAAGTAGTCGACGACGTCCTCCGGCCACTGGTTGGCCTCCGCCAGCAGCACGGTGTCCGGGTACATCGCGTCGATCTCGCGGCGGACCCGCCTGAGGAACTCGTGGGTCGCGGGCAGGTTCTCGCAGTTGGTGCCCTCTTCGGCGTAGAGGTAGGGGACGGCGTCGAGCCGGTAGCCGTCGATCCCGAGATCCAGCCAGAACCTGAGGGCCGCCAGGATCTCCTCCTGCACGGCCGGGTTCTCGTAGTTGAGGTCCGGCTGGTGCGAGAAGAAGCGGTGGAAGTAGTACTGGCCGCGCACGGGGTCGAAGGTCCAGTTGGAGGCCTCGGTGTCGACGAAGATGATCCGGGCGTCCTCGTACTGCTTGTCGTCGTCGGCCCACATGTAGTAGTCCCCGTACGGGCCGTCCGGGTTGGTGCGGGACTCCTGGAACCACGGGTGCTGGTCGCTGGTGTGGTTCATGACGAAGTCGATGATGACGCGCATGCCGCGCTGGTGGGCGGCGTCCACGAACTCCACGAAGTCGGCGAGGTCACCGAACTCCGGCAGGACGGCGGTGTAGTCGGAGACGTCGTAACCGCCGTCTCTCAGCGGGGACTTGAAGAACGGCGGCAGCCACAGGCAGTCGACCCCCAGCCACTGCAGATAGTCGAGCTTGGCCGTCAGACCCTTCAGGTCGCCGATGCCGTCGCCGTTGCTGTCCTGGAAGGAGCGGACCAGGACCTCGTAGAAGACGGCCCGTTTGAACCACTCCGGATCCCGGTCCTTGGCCGGTGTGTCCTCGAAGGTGTCGTGTACGGGTTCGTTGACGGTCATGAGGCCGCGGGCCCTCCGTTCTGGGGCGTCGATCGCCCGACGTGGAGCACGTGCCCCGGCGCGCTGCCGGGCGTCAGGCGCACGTAGTTGGTCCTGCCCCAGTGGTACGTCTCACCCGTCAGTTCGTCGTGCACGGACAGGGCGGAGTTCCAGTCCAGGCCGAGTTGCGGCATGTCCAACGAGACCGTGGCCTCCTGGGCGTGGTGCGGGTCGAGATTGACGACCACGATGACCGTGTCCGCGCCCGTGCTCTTGCTGTAGGCGAGCACGGCGTCGTTGTCGGTCCGGTGGAAGCGGAGGTTCCGCAGGCGCTGTAGCGCGGGGTGCTGCCGTCGGACGGTGTTGAGGCGGGTGATGAGGGGCGCGATGGTACGGCCCTCGCGCGCGGCCGCCTCCCAGTCCCGTCGCTTGAGCTGGTACTTCTCCGAGTCCAGGTACTCCTCGCTGCCCTCCCT
>NZ_JBEPBF010000010.1:0-124580 GCF_040298985.1 Streptomyces sp. NPDC001093
GCGCCGAGCAGATCGCGCCGCCGGCGCAGCCCCCGCCGGCGGCGCGGACGAACCGGACGGCGCCGCCGCCCTCCTCGGTACGCCGCAACCGTGCCGCGCCCTCCGGTGACGGGACCCACTCCCCGCCGAAGGCTTCCGACAGCGCGCTGTCGATCGCGGTGTAGTCCGCGTCCGTGGCCGGCACCTCCACCTCGACCGGGTCTGCCGCGCCGTGGCCGGGAGCCGGCACGGCCAGCGTGGCGGGTGTGCAGACCAGGTATTCGTGCACCGCCTCCGTGCCGAAGCCGGCCCGGCGCAGCGCGGGTTCCACGGCGGGGGCGGTGTCCGGGGCGAACTCCAGCCGGGGCCTGAGTCCGCGCTCGCGGAACGCGGCGATCAGGTCGGCGACGTCCCGGTCGGTGGGCCGGACGCCGGGAAAGGGGGTGGCGTAGTTGACGTACGGGCTGGTCGTCGAGGGGTCGAACCCCACGACGAAGCCGCCGACTTCACGCGCCGCCGGGCGGCGCAGCAGGTGGGCGACGGCAAAACTCTGGACATCGGTGCGCACGACGAAAACCTCACGGTGTGGGCTGGCACAAGGGGACGACCTCTGCGAGGAGGCGAGCGGTGTACGGGACACCGCGTCGTCGGGCCGCCGTGAGGAGACGCGAAGGGTACTGCGCAGCACTGCGGTCGGGCAGGTGGCTCAGTACCGACGGCGGCCGCTGGGGGACGCCGGAACCATGGACCTCAGTCCTTCGTGACGAGTGGTCGGATGCGCTGTCGAACTCGGTGGATCCTGCCATGGCGGCGAAGTGCCTGACAAGAGGCCGCCTCAGCGGCTCGAGCGCTGCGCTGCCACGATCGCGTTCACCGTCGGCTCCGCCCCGGCCAGCCGCTGCACCCGCTCCGCGAACCCCGGGAACTGCGACGCGACCTTGGTGAGGAAGCGCAGCTCGGGCGGCGCCACATTGACCTCGGGGAGATCGCGTTCGATCGCCCGCGTGACGCCCTTGCAGACCTGCTCCGGCGAGACGGTACGGACACGGCCGGGCGTCGCCGAACCCGTCTTGGCGAACATGCCCAGCTCGCGCACGAAACCGGGCTGGACGATCGAGACGCCCACGCCGGTGCCGTGCAGATCCTGGCGGAAGGCCAGTGAGAAGCCGCGCAGTCCGAACTTCGTCGCCGTGTACAGGGACGACGACTTGGTGGCGGCCATGCCGGACAACGACCCGACGAAGCAGATGTGACCGCGCCCGGCGGCCACCATGCCGGGGGCGAGCAGCCGGGCGAGCATCGCCGGGGCCCGCAGGTTCACGGCCAGGGCCCGGTCGATCTGTTCCGGTGTGTAGTCGAGGAGGTCGCCGCTGGACGGCAGGGCCGCGTTGGCGATCAGGATGTCCGTGCCGGCGGTCTCCTCGGCCAGCCGCCGCACATCGTCGGGGTCGGCCAGATCGGCGGCGACGGTGCGGGCGCCGTATCGATCGGCGAGGGGCTCGAGCGCCTCGACACGGCGGCCGGTGAGCACGAGACGGGCGCCACGGGCGGACAGTTCGGCGGCGAGCGCGCCGCCGATGCCTCCGGTGACACCGGTGAGCAGAACGGTTGACCCGGCAATGTGCACGAGGACCCTCCAGTTTCCTGTTCGTTCGAACGAACAATAGAGAGGCCGGGCGGCCCTGTCCACAGCCGGGGCAACCCGGTGATGGAAGAATGCAGGCCATGCATGCCGCCCCTGCCGCCCCGATGCGCCAGCGCATCATCACCGCCGTCCTGAAGATCATCGGCGAGGACGGAGTCGCGGCGGTCACCAACCGGCGGATCGCCAAGGAAGCCGGCGTGTCCCTCGGTTCGGTCACCTACCACTTCGAGACCCAGCACGAGCTGTTGCGGGAGAGCCTGCTGCACTTCGTGCGCGAGGAGGCCCGGCACTTCACCGAACTGGCCGACCAGTGCCAGACGGAGGGCCTGGACGTCGAGGACGCGGCGTCGCTGGCCGGCCAGGTCGCCTGCGGCTCGGCCCTGGACAGCGCCCATCTGGCGCCCTTCGAGCTGTACCTCCACGCCGGCCGTGACGAGCGCCTGCGCGAGGCGGCGGCCGAGGCCTTCCGCGCCTACGACCTGCTCGCCGCCCGGATCCTCACCGCACTGGGCGTCCCCGACGCGGAACGCCTGGCCGCCACGACGGTCGCCCTGGTGATGGGCCTGCAGCTGCGGCGGCTGGCCACGGGCAGCCCCGTGGACGACCTGGTCGACGCCCTGCTGCTGCTCGTGCGCGGCTCCGCCGACCGGTCGTCCACGGCCGCTTCGGGAGAGCCCACGGCACGGTAGGCCGTCCGGCGCAGGCCGGACCACACCGTGCGGCCCGGCCTACAGGGCCCGGGCGATGAGCAGGGCCACGTCGTCGTGGTCGTCGGGGTGGCGCAGGCCGTACAGCAGGACGTCACAGGTTTCCTCCAGCGGCCGGTGCGGCTCGTCCAGGAGGTCCAGCAGGACGTCCAGCCGGTCGTCGATGGGGTGCTGACGGGTCTCCACCAGGCCGTCGGTGTAGAGGACCAGCACATCACCGGGGCGCAGGGCGACCGACGTGGTCTCGAACCGGACGCCGCCGACGCCGAGCGGTGCAGCGGTCGGCAGTTCCAGGAACCTCGGGGCGTCGCCGGGTCGCGCGAGGGCGGGCGGCATGTGTCCGGCGTTGGCGATGCTGCACTGGCCGGTGGTGGGGTCGTACACCGCGTACAGGCAGGTGACGATGTAGTGCTCCAGATCGCAGGTGATCTTGTCCAGGTGCTGGAGCACGGCGCCGGGGTCGAGATCGACATCGGCGTAGGCGCAGGTGGCGGTGCGCAGCCGGCCCATGGTGGCCGCCGCGTCGATGCCGTTGCCCATGACGTCACCCACCACCAGGGCGGTCTTGTCGTCGTTCAGCGGGATGACGTCGTACCAGTCGCCGCCGACCTCGCTGGTGGCCTGCGCGGGCTGGTAGCGGGAGGCGAGTTCCAGGCCCGTGTGGTGCGGGGAGTGGTCGGGCAGCAGACTGCGCTGCAGGGTCAGGGCGGTGTTGCGGACGCTCTGGAACCAGCGGGCGTTGTCGATGGCGACGGCGGCCCGGCCGGCGAGTTCGGCGGCCAGGACGACGTCGTCGTCGTCGAACGGCGCCGGATTGCGGGTCCGCTTGAGATCGAGGGCGCCGAGCACCTCGCCGTGGGCGATCAGCGGCACGGCGAGGTACGAGTGGACGCCGGCCTCCGCGAGCAGGGCCCCGGCCGCGGTGTCCCGGGCGATGCGCGGCAGATCGTGCGGCTCGACATGCCGCACCAGAACCGGCCGCCCGCTGTGGACGCACAGGGTGACCAGGCGGTCACCCTCGTAGGCGGCGATGTCGCCGGGAGGGTCGGCGGCGCGCAGCGCGGGGGTGGGATGGGCCGCCTTCAGGGCGAGGGCGCGGAAGAGCTCGGGGCCGTTGTCCGGTCTGCGCACACGCCGGCAGGACAGGGCGGAGTCGAGGACGTCCACGGCGACCACGTCGGCCAGCGCCGGCGCCGCGATCTCGGCCAGTTCGTGGGCGGTCTGCTCCACGTCCAGCGCGGTGCCGACCCGCGCGGAGGCGTCCGCGATGAGCGCCAGGCGCCGCCGGGCCCGGTCCGCCTCGGCCGCCGCGCGGTGCCGCTCGGTGACGTCCACGACCGAGACGGCCGCGCCCAGCACCCGGCCGCCCGGATCCTCCAGACGGTAGAAGGACAGCGACCAGGCGTGCTCCTGGCTGGCATCGGCCGGCGGCCGGCCGACGTGGTACTGGTCCAGCAGAGGCGTACCGGTGGTCAGCACCTGACGCAGGGCGGACTCGACGGTGTCCACGTCCGGGAAGGGCAGGGTCTCCCTCAGGTGGCGGCCGATGTGGTCCTCGGCGCGCGTGCCGTCGATCCGCTCCAGCGCCGGGTTGACCAGGACATACCGGAGGTCCGGGTCCAGGAGGGCCAGACCGATGGGGGACTGGTTGATCAGCCGCTCGCACAGGGCCAGGTCGGTCTCGACGCGCTGGAGCAGGGAGTGATCGGCCGCGATACCCAGCGCGTAGACGTCCCCGAGGTCGTCCAGCAGCCGCATGGTCCGGAACTCCGTCAGCCGGCTGCTGCCGTCCTTGTGCCGGACGGGAAACGCGCCGGCCCAGCCCCGCCCCGTCTCCAGCACCTCCGCGAACAGACCCTGCACGGCCTGCAGATGTTCCGGGTCGACGAGCAGACGCGCCGCGGTCCTGCCGAGGGCCTCCTGCGACGAGTAGCCGAAGAGATCCTCGGCCTGCGGGGTCCAGAAGACGATGCGGCCACGGATGTCCAGGGCCACCGCGGCCACGCTCAGCACGTCCAGCAGCCCGGTCGGCCGGGGCGTCCTGTCGCCGTCTTCCTCGTGGCCGGCCGCCAAGGAGTCCATCGCCATGCCGGTTCACCTCCACCGGCCGAGCGGGCACGCGCCGAGCGGGCACGCGCTGATGCAGACGACCGGTGCTTCATGGTCCTTCCCTCCATGGTCCCTCCGGCCTCGGCCCCGCCCAACCGCAGCGCGCCGCATCCGGGCGGAGCCCCACGCCGCCCGCCGTATACATGCGCATCAGGTCCAAACGGTCTCATAGTGGTGTATGGGTGGAACTGATGGAATCTGCGCCAGAGGATTTCGCCGCAGCCACGCCGAGGGGACCGGGTGATCTCTTCGACGCGTCCACCGACGCGGCTGCGGTGATATCGGAACACGGCGTGGTGGTCGGCTGGACCCGCAGCGCCGAAGCAGTCCTCGGCCACGCGGCACGGGACGTCGTGGGCGCCTCCGCCGCGCGGCTGCTCGCCATGCCCGAGGACCACGTGCGGCTCGCCGGGGTCGTGGAACGGTGCCGCGCCGGAAACGGCTGGAGCGGGCAGATCGCCGTACGGCACCGCGACGGCCGCAGCCTCGACCTCCAGCTGCGGGTCTCGGCCGCGTTCCGCATCGGTGACACCGAATGCTTCCTGGTGTCGGCCCGGGAACCGCGGCAGCGGTGGAGCATGGGCCAGTCGGTCCTGGACGGGTTCCTGACCCGCTCCCCGGTCGGCATGGCCGTCATGGACACCGAACTGCGCTACGTCTGGCTGAACGACACCCTGGAACGGCTTGGCGGGGTCCCCCGGGACGAGCGGCTCGGACGGCGGCTGAGTGACCTGCTGCCCGGGCTGGAGGGGCAGGCCCTGGAAAGCCTGATGCGCAAGGTGCTCGCGACGGGCCTGCCGGTGACCGACTACGAGTACACGGGCTGGAGCTGGGCCGACCCGCACCGCCGGCACGCCTACTCCGCCTCGTTCTTTCCCCTGGTCGACGCCGACGACACCATCACCGGCGTCTGCTACATGGTCCAGGACGTCACCGAGCGGTGGAACGCCCGGCAGCTGCTGACCATGGTCAACGAAGCCGGCACCAGCATCGGCACCACACTCGACGTGATGCGCACAGCCCAGGAGCTCGCCGACTTCGCCGTCCCCCGCTTCGCCGACTTCGTCATCGTCGACCTGCTGGAACCCGTGCTCAGCACCGAGGGCCACGGGGCATGGCTGACCGACGCGGGCCCCGCGCCCGCCCGGCCCGCGATGCGCCGGGCCGCACTGCGTTCCGTGCGTGAGGGCGCCCCCGAGGCCGTCGTCGGGATCGGCGGGCGCGTCGACTTCCTCCCGCCGCCGCACGACGGGCACCTCGTCCTCCACGGCGAGCCCCTGCTCATCCCGACCCTCGACTCGTCCGACGAACTGTGGGTCGCACGGGACGCCCAGCGCACGCAACGCATCCGCGAGTACGGCCTGCATTCACTCATCGCCGTGCCGATGCGGGCCCGGAACACCGCCCTCGGCCTCGCCACGTTCGCCCGGTCGCTCAACCCGGTCTCGTTCGGCTCCGACGACGTCCTGCTGGCCCGGGAACTGGTGGCACGCGCGGCGGTGTGCGTCGACAACGCCCGCCGCTACACCCGGGAGCACGCGGCGGCGATCACCTTGCAGCGCAGCCTGCTGCCCCCCGCCCTGACCGGCGGCACCGCGCTGGAGGTGGCCTCCTCCTATCTGCCCGCGGACCCCTCCGGCGGCGTCGGCGGCGACTGGTTCGACGTGATCCCGCTGTCCGGCGCACGGGTGGGCCTCGTCATCGGCGATGTGGTGGGCCACGGCATCGGCGCGGCGGCCAGCATGGGCCGGCTGCGCACCGCGGTGCAGACCCTCGCCGTCATGGAGATGCCCCCCGACGACCTGCTCGCCCATCTCGACGACCTCGTGCTCCGGCTGAGCGACGAGGAGGCGGCCGCCGGTACGGCCGCCCGCAGCACCTTCATCGGCGCGACCTGCCTGTACGCCGTCTACGACCCGGTCAGCAGGCGGTGTGCGATGGCCCGCGCCGGTCACCCGCCGCCCGTCGTCGTGGCACCGGACGGACACGCCTACTTCCCGGAGATCCCCGCCGGGCCCCCGCTCGGGCTCGGCGGCATGGCCTTCGAGGCCGGCGAGATCGAACTGGCCGAGGACAGCCTTTTCGGCCTCTACACCAACGGTCTGACCGAGGGCTGCGACCACGACGTGGAGCGGGGCATGGCCCGGCTCGCAGAGGTCCTCGCCGGCACCGGGGACGACCTGGACACGCTGTGCACGTCCGTCGTACGGCAGCTCGTGCCCGTGCCCCAGCCCGACGACATCGCCCTGCTCCTGGCCCGCACCCACACCCTGGGAGCCGACCGGGTCGCCTCCTGGGACGTACCCCCCGACCCGGCCGCCGTCGCCACCCTCCGCGCCCTCGCCACCCGCCAGGTCGAGGACTGGGGCCTCGGAGAGCTCGCCATGACGACCGAACTCGTCGTGAGCGAACTCGTCACCAACGCCATCCGCTACGCCGCAACACCCATACGGCTGCGGCTCCTCCGCGACGCCCGACTCACCTGCGAGGTCCACGACGCCAGCAGCACGGCCCCCCGGCTCAGGCACGCCAGGAGCACGGACGAGGGCGGCCGCGGACTCTTCCTGGTGGCCCAGCTCGCCCAGCGCTGGGGCGCCCGGTACACCGGCGAAGGGAAGATCATCTGGGCCGACCAGGAGCTCCCTGCGAACCCGGATTTGCCTTCGAGCGGACTCCAGCATCCAGACTGACCATGACGGAATCCGTGCCGAGGACAGAACAGGACGGCGGCAGCCGATGACGATGACACACAGGGCCGGGCATCCGCTGCCCTACGACACCTACCGCGAGGCCGTCGCCCGCGAGACCCTGCGCTTCTGCGAGGTGGTCCAGGACGCCGACCCGGCGACCGCGGTGCCCTCCTGCCCCGACTGGACCCTGGCCGACCTCACCCGGCACGTCGGAGCGCTGCAGCGCTGGTTCGGCACCCTGTTGACCCGGCTGGTGCAGGAGCTTCCCCGCAGCCGCGACGTCGAGCTCGGGCTGCCGGAGAACGCGCGGGACTATCCCGACTGGTTGGCGGCGGGCGTGCCCGGTGTGGCGGCCGTCCTGCGGGACACCGATCCCGAGGCGCCGATGTGGGTGTGGGGCGAGGACCGGCACGCTCGGTTCTGGGCCCGCCGGATGCTGTTCGAGACGCTGGTGCACCGGGTCGACGCCGAGCGTGCCGTCGGCCTGCCCTCGGACATCGACCCCGTGCTCGCGGCGGACGGCGTGGACGAGTTCCTCGTCAACCTGCCCTACGCGGGACTCTTCGCCCCCGGCGTGACCAAGCTGCGCGGTGACGGCGAGACCCTCGCGTTCCGCAGCACGGACGCCGGCGACGGCCCCGGTGCGGAGTGGCGGATGCGACTGGACCCGGACGGCTTCCGCCCGGTGGGCCGCGAGGCCGAGTCCGAGCCGGTCACGGCGGCGGTACGGGGGCAGGCGGCGGACCTGCTGCTCCTCCTCTACGGGCGGCGGTCGTACCAGGATCCCGCCTTCGAGATCTCGGGACAGACCGCGGTCCTCGACAACTGGTTCGCCCACACCGCCTTCTGACCCGGGCCGCGCTCACGGGGCCGTCGGTTCCGCCGGCGGTTCCTCGGGCAGCGACGGTTCCTCGGGCAGCAGGCAGACCGCGAGCGCGGCCGTGTCGTCCTGCAGGCCGTTGCTGTAGGCCAGCAGATCGTCGTGGAGCCGCGCGAGCAGCTCCTTCGGAGAGAGGGGACCCCAGGAGCGGAGGCGGTCGAGCAGCGGGTAGAAGGCGCCGGCCGCGTCCCTCGTCTCCGTGACACCGTCCGTGTACAGCAGCAGCTGATCGCCGGGCCGGAACGGGTAGGTGTCCAGGTGATAGGGGTCCTCGACCAGCATGCCGAGGTTCAGGGGCGGCGCCGGCCGCCCGCTGTCCAGTTCGCGCACCTCGCCGGCCCGCAGCGAGACGGGCGGTGGATGGCCGCAGTTGACGATGCGGACGACGTGCTCCTCGGCGGGGACCTCGGCGAAGACCGCGGTGACGAACCGTTCGCTCGTCTCGGTACCGCCGAGCTGCGTCGCCCTGCGGCTCATGCTCGTGTCCACCCGGTCCGTCAGGGCGAGCAGATCGGGTGCGTCGAAGGCCGCCTCGCGGAACGCCCCGAGGAGGGTGGCGGCGGTCTCGACCGCCAGCAGTCCCTTGCCGCGTACGTCGCCGATGAGCAGACGGACCCCGAAACGGGTGGGGACGGCCTCGTACAGGTCACCGCCGATGCGGGCCTGCGCGGCGGCGGAGAGGTACAGGCTCTCCAGGAGCAGGTTGCCGATGCGGTGCGGTACGGGGCGCAGCAGGACCCGCTGCGCGGTCTCGGCCACGGACCGCACATCGGCGAGCGTGCGCTCACGCCGGATCCGGTGCTCGGCCAGGATCGCGCCGATACCGCCCACGAGGGCCGTACAGATGTAGGAGGCCACGTAGTGACGGTCCAACAGATAGCCGGCCTCCCGGCCCGCGCAGCAAGGCGTACCGGCCAGCGCCGCTTCCAGACCGACGGCGAACACCGTGGCGACACCGACGGCCACGGGCCCGTACGCGAAGGCGGCCAGTACGGGCACGGCGATCAGTGCGAAGCTCACCGGCCACTCGACGGGTGTGACCGGCTCCAGCAGCAGTACGGCCACGACGTACAGCGCCGGCAGCCAGCGCAACCATGCCGGAGGCGCCGGCACCCGCGATTCCGTGGCTGCCGCCGCCTCCGGTTCATGTCCGATCCGTCCGTGCTTCACCCGTCCAGCCTGGTGTGCCGCGCCCCCCTATCCCCGTGATTGCTCCACTCAACGGCATGTTCCGGCGGTCAGCCCCGTCCCCGTGCCGACGATGCGCTGCCGAAGCCGACCGCGAAGACGTGCAGGCCCCCGGCGGCGACATCGGACGGCAGGCGCACGCTGCTGACCGTCCTGCCCGCACTCAGGGCCACCGGCGCCGTGGCGAACACATATGTCTTCGTGCTGTCGGGGGCGGTGCCCGCATGATTGCGGTAGGGCATGGTCAGCGCGACGGTGTTGTCGGCGAGCGGTGAAGCGGCGCCCGCGCTCAGCGTCCAGTCGGACAGGCCCAGGGGGACCGACTGCGTCGTGCCGTCCGTGTAGGTGACGGTCGCGGTACCGGACACCGGGCCGTTGTTGGCGGCACCCAGGAACGAGATGCTGCCGGAGCCGGACGTCCGCACCGTCTGCCCGTTCGCCTCGTAGTTGTCCGGAGCGCCGGGCGCCACGTCGGGCCAGGTGAAGGTGACCCCGTTGACCGTGACCTTCGAGCCGGGCGTGACTCCCGCGGTGGCCAGGGCGTGCGCGGAGTAGCTGTAACCCGCGCCGTCGAAGTTGCCCGAGGCCGCCGCGGTGTCGCCGGACGCCCCGACGTCGGTGTACCCCGGCGCGCCCGGGTAGGAGCGCGGGGCGGCGGAGGCGTCCGAGGCCCAGGACGTGTTGGGGGACGTGCCGAGGACGTAGGTGAGGGTGCCGCCGCCGGTGAGGGCGCCGTCGGGCGCGTGGGCGGCGTTCCAGGCCGTGCCGTTCCAGGTGGCCGACTGGACGTACGGAGCGTCGTCCGCGGCCCCCGTGCCGTTGACCGTGAGGGTGTGGCCGGACGGCAGGGTGATCACCGCCTGGGTGAACAGCGGGCTGCCCAGTGCCAGATCGGCGGTGCCCGGCGTCTCCGGATACATGCCGAGGGCGGACCACACGTACCACGAGCTCATCTCGCCCAGGTCGTCGTTGCCGGCGAGCCCGGACGGGCCGGCGGTCCAGATCTGGTCCTGGACCTGCCGGACGACCTTCTGCGTCTGGTACGGGCGGCCGATGTAGTCGTACTCCCAGGGGATGTTGAGGCTGGGCTCGTTGCCCAGGTCGGTGTATCCGCCGGCGCCGGTCAGCGAGGACAGGTCCGTGTCCAGATACTTGGCCAGGGCCGCGTCACCGCCCATGGCGGCCGCCAGTCCGTGCACGTTGAACGGCACCATCGGCGTGTACTGCCAGGAGTCGCCCTCGACGAAGTTCTTCCCCGACGTCGGCGAGAATCCGGCCGTCCAGCTGCCCGAGGCGTCGCGCGGCTGGATGAAACCGCTGCCGAAGGCGAACAGGTTCTGCCAGTCCTGTGCCCGGTCCGCGAACCGGTGCTGATCCGCGGTCTGTCCGAGGGCACCGGCGAGGGCGGAGACGGCGAAGTCGGCCGAGTCGTACTCGAGCGTGGTGGACGCCGCGCCGTAGAAGTTGCAGCAGCCGTACTTGCCGTTGCTGGGCAGCCGGCCCAGCTGCTCCAGATAGGCGAGACCGGGACGGTTGTCGTTGGGGGCGGTGGCCTCCGCGATCATCCCCTTGAGCGCGGTGGCGGTGTCGAACTTCCTGGCCCCGAAGGCGTAGTAGTCGGCGATGATCTCGTCCGCCGGATCGCCGACCATGACGTAGGTCTCGCCGTTGTTCTCCGACCACTTGGGGAACAGGCCTGTCTGGCGGTAGTCGTCGACCATCGACTGGGCGGTGTCGGAGGCGGTCTGCGGCGCGAGCAGGCCCTCGAGCTGGGCCTGCGAGCGGTAGACGTCCCAGCCCGAGTAGTTGGCGTAGGCGGCGCCGTGACCGGGGTCGACGGTGTGGACCTTGCCGTCGAAGCCGGGATAGCGGCGGTCGGTGTCACTGATCACGTTCGGATGCAGCAGCGCGTGATAGAGCGCGGTGTAGAAGACGGTCTGCCGGGCGGGCGTCCCGCCGGCGATCCGCACCCGGCCGAGCAGGGACTTCCAGGCGTTGTGCGCCGCGCCGCGCACCTTGCCCAGGTCCCAGCCGCCGTTCTCCGCCTGGCGGTTGCCCACGGCGCCGGCGGCCGACACGTACGAGATGCCGACCTTGGCCTGAACCGCCCGGTGGGTGGTGGTGTCGAACGTGACGTAACCGTCGGAGCCGCTCGCCCGGGGAGCGAAGGAGCGGGGCGTACGGGGCACCGTGCCGTGCAGCGTCGGCTTGTTCGGCGCCTCGGGCGCGCTGGGGGAGGCGTTTCTCCTGGGCGTGGTGGGCCCGGCGGCGGCCAGGGCGGTGCCGCTGTGGCGGAACGGCTGGTCGAAGACCATGTCGTAGTAGACCGTGTAGGAGTTGCCCTCGCCGCAGAAGTTGCCGCTGGTGACCTTGCCTCTGACCTCTTTGTCGTTCACCACGTCGAACTCGGCGGCGCTGTCGCCGTTCTCGCTGTCCGTCAGCTTGAACAGCAGGTTCGCCTGACGGGTGGACGGGAAGGTGAACCGGGCCATGCCGCTGCGGGTGGTGGCGGTGAGTTCCGTCCTGACGCCGTTGTCCAGCGTGACCGTGTACGAGCCGGGGCTCGCGGACTCGTTGGCGTGCGAGAAGCTGTCCGTTGCGCGGGTGTCGACCGCGCCGACGGTCGGCAGCACCGGGATGTCACCGGCGGCCCGGCAGCCCGGTCCCGCGATGTGGGTGAGGCCGAATCCGGTGATGGCCGAGTCGGCGTACTCGTACCCGCCGCCGTCCGGCCGGTGCGGGCTGGTGTCGGGACTCCACTGGACCATCCCGAAGGGGGTGTCGGCCCCCGGGAAGTCGTCGGCGGCGTGCGAGGTCCCGATGAACGGATCGACGACAGAGGCCGGATCGGCGACCGGCGCGAGCGAGACGGGATCGGCGTGGACGGGGGCGTAGGAGGCGGCGCCGACGAGCAGGGCGCCAGTGGCCAGCACGGACAGAAGGCGGAACGGCACCATCGTGACCATGTCCCTTCGACAACGTTGTCCCGAAGGTTGCCGCTCCAGCCCCTGCTGTCAAGGATGCGCGGTACAGAACCAGCCGTCCGCCTGACATGACGTCACACCAGGTGACCAGCCATCAACTTGGCTCAGGTTCAAAACTTGTCATAAGGCCAAAGCAACAAATCTTGACGGCAACCACCACTGTGCGTACGTTCCGCAACGGCCGCCCCAGCGCTCCAACTCGACTGCTCCCAACCCCGATCCCCCCATCGAGGAGCCCAGCATGCGCGGAAGCCCCAGATCGCTCGCCTCGCTCCTGGCCGTCATCGGCCTCGTCCTGGGCGCGTTGCTCGGCATGCCCGGACCGACACAGGCCGCGGGTTCGCTGCCCTGTGACATCTACGGCACCGCCGGCACCCCCTGCGTCGCCGCGCACAGCACCGTGCGCGCTCTCCTCTCCTCCTACGACGGCCCGTTGTACCGCGTCACCCGCGCCTCCGACGGAGCCGGCGCCGACATCGGGCTGCTGTCCGCGGGCGGATACGCCGACGCGGCGCAGCAGGACAGGTTCTGCGCGGACACCACCTGCGTCATCACGAAGATCTACGACCAGACCTCCCGGCACAACGACCTCACCCCGGGCCCGGCGGGCACCTCCGGCATGGGCGCGGACCGGGGCGCGGACGCCTCCGAGATCGCCGTCACCGCCGGCGGGCACAAGGTGTACGGCGTGTGGATCTCGCCGGGAGTCGGCTACCGGTACACGGGCGCCGCCTCAGGTGTCGCCGTCAACGGACAGCCGGAGGGCGCCTACATGGTGGCCAGCGGCACCCACGTGGGCTCCGCCTGCTGCTTCGACTACGGCAACGCCGAGAGCACACCGGCGGACACCGGCAACGGCCACATGGACGCGGTCAGCCTCGCGACCACCTGCTACTTCGCACCGTGCACCGGCGCCGGGCCCTGGGTCGAGGCCGACCTGGAGAACGGCATGTTCCAGGGCGACAACGGCTCCAACACGGCCAACCGGGGCAACGGCAGCACCTTCGTCACCGCCGTACTGAAGAACGACGGGCAGACGCGGTACGCGCTCAAGGGCGGCGACGCACGGTCGGGCGGACTCGCCACCTGGTGGGATGGCGCCCTGCCCACCCGCGGCGGCTACCAGCCCATGCACCAGGAGGGCGGCATCATCCTCGGCACGGGCGGTGACAACAGCAACTGGAACATGGGCACGTTCTTCGAGGGCGTGATGGTCTCCGGCTACCCGACCGACGCCGCCGAGAACGCCGTCCAGGCGAACATCGTCTCCGTCGGCTACTCCGGTGAGACCAACGTCCCGGGCGGCCCCCAGGGCACCATCACCGGCCCCGGCGGCAAGTGCGTCGACGTGGCGGCCGACGACACCGGCACCGACGGAGCGGCCGTACAGCTGTGGGACTGCCAGTCGTACGCGGAGGACCAGCACTGGACGCACTTCGCCGACGGAAGCCTGCGCACGCTGGGCCGGTGTCTGGACATCAATGGGAACGGGTCGGCGAACGGTACGCAGGTGGAGTTGTGGGACTGCAATGGTGTGGGTGGGCAGAGGTGGGTGCAGCGGGGTGATGGTTCGTTGCTGAATCCTCAGTCGGGGCGGTGTCTGGACTCCCCCAGTGGCGCGACGGCCAATGGGACGCGGTTGCAGATCTGGGACTGCAACGGTTCGGCGGCCCAGAAGTTCTCGGTCGACGGGGGCGCCCCGATCGCGGGACCGGGCGGCAAGTGCGTCGACGTGGCGGCCGACGACACGGGCACCGACGGGGCGGCCGTGCAGCTGTGGGACTGCCAGTCCTGGGCGGTCGACCAGCACTGGACGCACTTCGCCGACGGAAGCCTGCGCACGCTGGGCCGGTGTCTGGACATCAATGGGAACGGGTCGGCGAACGGTACGCAGGTGGAGTTGTGGGACTGCAATGGTGTGGGTGGGCAGAGGTGGGTGCAGCGGGGTGATGGTTCGTTGCTGAATCCTCAGTCGGGGCGGTGTCTGGACTCCCCCAGTGGCGCGACGGCCAATGGGACGCGGTTGCAGATCTGGGACTGCAACGGTTCGGCGGCCCAGAAGTTCCCGCTCGGCTGACAGCGGGTCGCTCCTGGGCCGCCATGGGTGCAGCAGGTGTCAGAGGACGTCCTCTTCCTCCGGCACCACGACCTGGTCGATCAGGTTCTGGATCTGTTCGCTGGGCAGGGCGACCGCCAAGGCCCAGTAGTAGATGGCCAGGCTGAACGCGGCCGTGACGCCGATGTCCCACCACAGCGGGAACCAGGGGTCCTTGAGCGGCCCGAAGTCGCTGAGGTAGACGATGAGCCCCATGCCCACCAGGTAGACCGGCAGCCACTGCGCGGCGCGCAGGTCGAGCTGGGGAGTGATGGGGTTCATCTTGAACACCCGGTTGGCCACCAGGATGACGTAGCCGATCAGGATGGCGACGCCGAGCTTCCAGTCGGTGGTCCAACCCGACCACAGGATCAGCAGGTTGGCGACGATGAAGGCGAGCGGCGACAGCACGCCGCCGCCGGGCAGCCGGTAGGGACGGTGGGCCTCGGGCAGCCGGTTGCGGAACACCCCGAAGGACAGCGGGGCACCGGCATACATCAGCACGCTGGCGCTGGTGATCAGGCCGACCAGGGAACGCCAGCTGGGGAAGGGCAGGAAGCAGATGCAGCCCACCACGAAGGCCGTGATCAGGCCGACCCAGGGGACACCGCGCCGGTCGGTGTTCTCGAACGCGGACGGCACATAACCGTTGCGGCTGAGGCCGTACGACACCCGGGAGGAGCCGGTGATGTAGATCAGACCGGTGCCGGCGGGGGAGATCACGGCGTCCAGATAGAGCACCGTGGCCAGCCAGCCCAGGCTGATGAGCGTGGCGACCTGCGCGAACGGCCCGCTCAGCGCGGTGAACGCGGAGTTGGCCCAGTGGCTGCCGATCTGGGAGGCGGGCAGCGCCGCGAGGAAGGTGACCTGCAGCAGGATGTAGATGACGATGCCGAGCAGGATGGACCCGATCACCGCCCGCGGGATGTCCCGCTTCGGGTTGGCGCTCTCGCCGGCGAGCTGGTCGGCCTGCTCGAATCCCAGCAGGGCGAAGATGATGCCGCTGGTGGAGACGGCAGACAGGATGCCCTTGGCCCCGTACGGATTGAAACCGTCCGCCGCGGTGAAGTTGCTGGTGTGGAACTGGGCGATGGCGAACACGAAGATCGTCAGCAGGGGGATGCCGACCTTCCACCAGGTCGCGGCGCTGTTGGTGCGGGCCAGGAGCCGGATGCTGAGGAAGTTGATGGCGGTGATGACCGCCATCAGCCCGACCGCGACGGCGATGCCGGGCGGGGTCAGGACGTGCTCGCCGCCCTTGACCTTCTCCCAGCCGCTCGCCCAGGAGTAGTGCTGGCCGTACGTGATCATCGCCAGCACCTCGATGGGTGCCACCGTGGCTGCCTGCAGCCAGGAGAACCAGCCGAACGACGCACCGGCGGCGCCGCCGAAGGCGTAGTGCGGGAAGCGCGCGGTGCCACCCGAGACCGGGTACATGCCGCCGAGTTCCGCGTGCACGAGCGCCAGGATCAGGATCGCTATGCCGCCGATGGCCCAGGAGATGATCGCCGCCGGTCCGGCGGCCGCCAGGGCGCCTTGTGCGCCGAACAGCCACCCGGATCCGATGATCGATCCCTCTGAGGCCCAGATGAGGCCGACGAAGCCGATCTCACGCCGAAGTCCGGGTTTGTGGGTTTTCGGGCCGGGTGTCGCCTCTGACACGGCCATGGGTCACACCCCCTCGATAGGGTGATATGCATCACTATCGTGCCACGCTGACGCGGTCATGGCACTGACCGTGCACGCACCGGTTTCTGACGCGGTCGCCCCTGCCGATGAGCGCCCGCGCCCATCGGTCAACCGGAGGTGAGGTGCGGTCCGGCCGGTGGGGCGCCGGTGACCGCCGCACGGTAGAGCGCCTCGGTGGCCGTGCCGAAGTAGGCGCTGTAGGAGATCTGCGGGGTGTTGCCACCGGTGTGGTATCCGCCGATCACTCCGACGACCGCCCATCCACCGGGCCAGGGCACGAGCATGGGGCCACCGCTCGTCCCGCCCACGAAGGCGTCGCAGGCGATGCGTGGGAACGTGCCCGGGTCGGCCGGGTCGTCGCTGTCCCACCGGGTGGTCCAGCTCCAGCACTCCAGCGGCTTCTCCGCCCCCGCCGGATAGCCGATCATCCGTACCGGGGCGTGGTAGTAGCCGGTCCCGGTGAGCAGCCGTACTCCGCCGACCGCGTCCTCCAGACGTGTTCCGTCCTGGTTGGGCTCGGTGATCGCGAACGCGAAGTCGTAGTCGGCACCCGCGTGTTCACCCAGGTCGTAGTACTGCTGCGGGACATAGACGCCGTTGGTGCGCACGGGGAAGATCCCGAACGGCTTGAGGCTGTCGTGGTACTGCGGCACGAAGGCCAGGTGCCGCTTGGGCGAGGTGCCCGCGTAGCCCTTCAGACAGTGGCCGGCGCTCAGGACCAGGTCGTGGCCGGGACTGCGCACGACGGAGCCGCTGCACGTCCGCCCGGTACCGGTGGCGTCCGTCCAGAAGAACGTGCCGGCCTGGGGCATGCCGTCGAAACTCCTGCTGGGCGGGATGTACTCGCCCGGCCGGGGACCGTCCACGGCCGGGGACGCCCCGGTCTCCGCCGTACCGGCCCCCTTGCCTTTGACGGGGTCGACGGGCAGCGCGGCCTCCATGCGGGCCGGTGTCCAGTAGGCGTCGAGCTGGTCGGCAAGCGGGTCCCGGCCGGTCGTGGCACTGTCGGCGGACGCTGTGGTCGTCTCGGCGGATGCGGTGGTGGTGAGGCCGGTACAGAGCAGGAGGGCCGCCGCGCAGATGGCGGCGTATCGCACGATCCTGGTCGCGGGTTCCATCGGTTCCCCTCGGCGCGGACGCAACTGACGGCCCACCATAAGCCTGCGGCCGCGGGCAGAACAGTGTCCCCGGCCGTATCGGGCGCACCGAAGCCAGGTCGGCGGGACAACTCCCCCCGGTACCTGCCTCCTGTCACCCGGTCAGGTCGCCGAGCGCAGTGGGTGTACGGTCCGGCACCTCGTCGGCGTTCGCGAGGTCGGCCGCGGTCAGCCGGAAGCCTGGGGACAGTCCGGACGCCCGGTGCGCCGGGCGGATTCGCTGGTGCGCCACGTGTACAGACAGCGCGCCCGCGACGGCGGAGGCCGCGCGGGTCGGCCAGTGCGTCTGGCGGTCCCCCTGACCCCGACGGACGCGGACCCGGCGGCCCCGGACGCCGAACCCGTACTCCAGGTACTCCACAGCGAGCACCGACGGTTTGCCGACTGCCGCGGGACATCCGGATCGATGTCGTCCGGCACCCGCGCTGCCGAGCTTGGCTTTGCCCGGACCCACCGTGTCGAGGGCTGCGCCCACCCGCTCGGCGGCCTGTGCCGGAGCAAAGGTCCTTCATCGACGACCGGGTCCTGCTGGAGGCGCGGCGGCTGCCGTGTCACGCAGACCTGCCGGCCGCGGCCGTCGGTGACCGCCTCGGCTTTCCCGACGCCACCGTGTTCACCAGGTGCTTCCGCGGCGGCGCACCGGCGAGACCCCGGCCGCGTTGCGGGCACGGGCCCGGGGGACGAATGGGGCGCGAGCTCCTGGGTAGACGCCCCTACCGGCCAGGGACGGACGGTCTTCGGCTCTGCCGGCATCGGCCCTACCGGAAGGAGAAGGCGATGATGAAGCTGATACGGAACGCGGGTGCGGCCGGCGCTGTCACCGCGATGGCCGCGGGCGCGCTCCTCGCGGACGGCAGTCCCGTGGCCGCCGCCGGCGGGATTGCGGCTCCCGGGGCGACCGGACACACGGCCCCCGGCGCCATGGGGGTGCCCGTCGGCCACGCCGAGCACCACCGGCGCGGTCTCGAGTGCATGGACCCGTGGGTCGCCGGCCAGCTGGCGATGTTCGACCCCGCCGCCAGGCACCGCCTGGCGGTGTTCGACCCGTGGATCAAGGACCAGCTCGCGCGTTACGCCGCTCCCTCCTGCCAGTCCCGGTGAGGCTTCCCTCCTCTCAACCTGTGCCCCTCACGCTCACTCTTCTCGGAGACGCCGCGGTCACTTCACGAACACCATGTCCGGGTACTCCGGTGACGGTCCCTCGAGGAGGCGGCCGCTGCCGCCGCGCAGCCAGTGATCGAAGTAGGCGGAGACATAGGCCTCGTTGGTGCGTATCGCGGTGGCCGGGGCGATGGTGCCGAGGTCGTCGGCACGATCGCAGGGCCGCAGATGCAGCTGCGGCACGAGCGCCTCCGCATCGGTGAACGAGCCATGCGCAGAGCCGCGCAAAGTGAGCTGACGATTCCACCCGGGGGTGTGGGCGCGGAACGACTGCCAGCCGGGGCCGGTGTCCGTGTCGCCGTCCTTGCCCAGGAGCAGGAAGGGCCGGCCGAGGCCGTGCCGGGCGACGGGCATGAGCGAACCGTCGAGATAGGTCAGGTTGCCGTCCATGTCGATACCCGCCGAGATCCGGTGGTCGGCGTCCATCGCCAGCGCGGCGGCGGTACCGCCCATCGAATGGCCGAACATGCCCACCCGGGCCGGATCCAGCGCCCCGGCCAGGCCGTGAGGCAGCGGCTGTGCGTCGGCGTCGGGATTCCGGCCCCTGGTCAGCGCCTTGAGCTGGTCCAGGACGAAGCCGGTGTCGGTGACGCGGACGGCCAGTGCCTTGCGCACGTATGCGTCGGCCGCGTCACGAGTCGAGGGCGGCGGCGGCATGGTGGCCAGTGAGCCGTCCGGGAACTGGACCTCCGGCGACTCGTAGGTGTTGTCGACGGTGACGACGGCATAGCCGCGGCCGGCCAGATCGGCCGCCAACACCGTGCCCCAGGTGCGGGGTTCACCCAGTCCCGGGGAATAGAGGACGACCGGAAGCCGCCCACCGTGCCCGGCGGCCACGGGAGTGCCCCGGGTCACGTGGGTGGCGGTGCGGGCCCAGTCCGCCCGGCCGGGCGGAATGTGCAGCCCGAGGTAGTCGTTCGCCGTGACGTCGTCGAAGTGGGCGGCTGCCGCAGGCAGCATGTACGGGGCCGCCGGACGGCCGGCCGTGTGGGTCGTGGGGTAGTACACGCTGACCATCAGCTCGCGGCGGCCCTGGCCGGAGTGCCAGGGATCGGGCCGTGACCGGTCCACCAGATGCAGGTCCACCTCCCCGACCCGGAACCGGCCGCTCGGGGCGGGCAGGGAGAGGGGGCGAGCGGACGACGGGCTCGGAGCGGCGGGCGCCGGGGCGGCGCGGGTGGCCGCGGCGGCGGGCAGAGCGGCGGTCAGTGTCAAGAGCGCGGCGGCGGCGCAGGCGGCACGTGCTCGTCGTCGGGTGCCCCCGCGAGGGGCTGTCGGGAGACGCTTCGTCATGGATCAAGCCTGACGACAGGTCGCTCCCCGCACATCAGGGGCAGTCCCCCATCTTGGCCCTCAGGGTTGTCCGTAGGGGCTGCGCGAGGGCCGCCCCCGACGGGCGTTGCACGCCGCTCACGTGGTTGCAGCCCTCTCACGTGCCGTCGATTCGGTCGAGCAGCGCCTGGGCCTCGACGGTGCGGTGATGGTCCGGGCCGAACGCGGCTCGGCAGGCGTCGTGGGCGGCCATGGTTCGAGTACGGGCCTCGGCGGCGCGGCCCAGCCCCAAAAGGGCGGTGGCGACGGCCAGTTCGACGGCTCCGGTCTCCGCGCGGGAGAGGTCCTCGGGCGTTTTCCGGCGCACTGCCTCGGCGCGATCGGCCTCGGCAAGAGCCTCTGCGTGGCGGCCCTGACCGTTGAGGGCGCGGGTCAGGCCGAGTTGCAGCACCAGGGTCAGCCGGCTCGGTGCGGGATGGGCGGCGAGAGTCCCGCGGGCGAGCGCCTCGGCCTCCTCGTGTCGGCCCTGCTTGTTGAGGGCGAAGATCAGTCCGTTGCGGGCGGCTCCCGCTGTGTAGTGCATCAGCGACCCCGCACCACGGTCGGCGATCCGGGCGACGGCCGCGCATTCCGCCTCGCATTCGGCATACCGGTCGATTCCGACCAGCGTCTGCGCGCGGTCCGAGCGGAGTTTGAGCGTCTGCGGATGTTCGGCGCCGAACGTCCTGCCGAACACCGGGAGCAGTTCGTCGTAGGCGGCAAGTGCCTCGGCATGGCGGCCCTGGGCGCACATCGCGAGCGCGGCGACGCTCAGGGCCAGCAGTGCGTGGGAATCGAGGCGCAGCGCCGACCGGGCCTCGGCCACGGCGCGGGCCTCGGCCTCCGCCTCGGCGTAACGCCCGTTCATGTACAGGCTCATGGCCTGGGCCAGCGGTGATGCCGCGGTCGTTCCCGCATCGTTTCGGCCACGCGACCGGAAGAACTTCATGCCGGGAGCATACGGATGCCGCACACACGGTCGTGAGGGTGGCGGGTCGCTCGACGGGTCAGGCGCGCAGGCCTTGGACCAGGAGCCCCACCAGCCGGCGCGCGTCGTACCGGGGATCGCTCTCCGCGCCGATGCAGAGGTTCCCGACACCCCGCATGAGCTCGTAGGCCTGCAGGTCGGAGCGGATCTCGCCGGCGGCGGCCGCAGCTTGCAGCAACTCGGTACAGACGGGGACGAGCCGGTCGAGGAAGTAGGCGTGCAGCGGGTCGAAACCGGCGTTGTCGGGCTTCAGTACGGCGGCGAGGCCATGCTTGGTGACCAGGAAATCGACGAAGAGACCGATCCACTGCCCGAGTGCGGCATGGGCGGTGGCGCTTGTCTCCAGCAGCGTCGGACCGGCCTCGGCCAGGCTCTCCACTTGGTGCCGGTAGACGGCGATGATGAGGTCCGCACGCGTCGGGAAGTGGCGGTAGATCGTTCCCACCCCGACCCCGGCCCGGGCCGCGATGTCCCGTACCGGCGCTTCCACACCCGACGTGACGAAGACCGCCGCGGCCGCGTCGAGCAGCGTCTCCTTGTTGCGCCGGGCGTCGCTCCTCCCGGACCGGGCAGCGTGCCCCGTCCTCTCGTCGCGGTCGGTCACAGCGCCGCTCCCTTCACAGCCGTGCTTGCTAAACGGAACAGTGTTCCGTATTGTCATTACCGGAACGACGTTCCGCTTACTTATGGTGTCAGAGCGTCGGCCGACGGCCAAGGCGGGCCCGCCATGGCCGGCTGTGCCGCAGCCGCGACGTTCCCGCTGCCGCTCCCTGATCGGTTCCGCGACACACCCCTTCTCGTCATCGGTTTCCACGACGCTTCCCCCTCGCAGTGAGGAGACAGCTCATGCAGTACCGCACCTTGGGCCGCACCGGCGTGCAGGTCAGCTCCCTCGCGCTCGGCGCGATGAACTTCGGCAGGATCGGACGCACCACCCAGGACGACGCCACCGCCCTCGTCGACGCCGCTCTCGAGGGCGGTATCAACCTCATCGACACCGCCGACATCTACGGCGACGGTGAGTCGGAGGAGATGGTCGGCAAGGCCGTAGCGGGCCGCCGTGACGACATCGTGCTGGCGACGAAGGCCGCCCTGCCCATGGGCGACGAACGCAACCACCGGGGCGGTTCGCGCCGTTGGCTGGTCACCGCGCTGGACAACAGCCTGCGCCGACTCGGTGTCGACCACGTCGACCTCTACCAGATCCACCGGTGGGACCCGGACACCAGCGACGAGGAGACCCTGTCGGCGCTGACCGACCTGCAACGCGCGGGAAAAATACGCTACTTCGGCTCCTCGACCTTCCCGGCGCACCGCATCGTCCAGGCCCAGTGGGCCGCCCGCGAACACCACCTGAGCCGTTACGTCACCGAACAGCCCAGCTATTCCGTCTTGCAGCGCGGGATCGAGAGCCATGTGCTGCCCGTGGCCGAGGAGTACGGGCTCGGTGTGCTGGTGTGGAGCCCGCTGGCCTCGGGCTGGCTGTCGGGCGCGGTCCGCGCGGGCCGGGACATCACCACCAACCGCTCGGCGCTCATGCCGCAACGCTTCGACATCGGCGTCCCCGCCAACCGGTCCAGGCTCGAAGCCGTCGAGCGGCTGGCCCGGGTCGCCGACGAGGCCGGTCTCACGCTGATCCAGCTCGCGCTCGGTTTCGTGACCGCCCATCCCGCGGTGACCAGCGCGCTCATCGGCCCCCGCACGCCGGACCACCTGCACGCGCAACTCGCGGCCGCCGACACCGTGCTGTCCGCCGACGTACTCGACGCCATCGACGCGATCGTGGAGCCCGGTCTCGACCTTGCCCCCGAGGAGAAACACGACACCCCGCCCGCGCTGCTCGACCCGGCACTTCGGCGCCGGTGACCGCCGTGTCCGCCACGGGCCTGCCCCGGCCCACCAACTAGCGCGTGCCGAAAGGACCACCAGCTCATGCCGCACACATCCCGGCCTCGCTTCGGCATCATGACCGCCCCCTCGCAGGTCGACTACCACGACGTTCTGCGGGTCTGGCGCGAGGCGGACGCGATCCCGGAGATCGAGCACGCCTGGTTGTTCGATCACCTCATGCCGATCTTCGGCGACCCCGACGGCCCGACGTACGAGGGCTGGACACTGCTCTCGGCCCTCGCCGCCCACACTCGGCGCCTGCGCATCGGCGTGCTCGTGACCAGTAACCGGTTCCGGCCGCCCGCGATGCTCGCCAAGATCGCGACAACCGTCGACATCGTCTCCGGCGGACGGCTCGACTTCGGCATCGGCGTCGGCTCCCGGCCCGGCCATCCCCTGGCCCGGCGCGAGTACGAGGCACACGGCCTGCCCTTCCACGACTCCGCGCACGCCGTGGCGAGCCTCGCCGAAGCCTGCACGGTGATCCGGCGGTTGTGGACGGAGGCCCAGCCCTTCGACTTCCACGGCACCCACCACCGTCTCACCGGAGCCTTCGGCAACCCCAAACCCGTCCAGCGCCCCCACCCGCCGATCCTCATCGGCGGCCGCTCGTCCGCGACGCTGCGCGTGGTCGCCGAGCACGCCGACCTGTGGAACATCCCCGGCGGCGACATCGTTGACGTCGTCGCCCGCAGCCGGCTCCTGGACCGCTACTGCGCCGAGATCGGCCGTGACCCCGCCTCGGTCACCCGCTCGATCCACCTGCCCGTGTCGTACGACCGGCCCGGCAGCACCCGGGAGGCGATCGGCGAGGCGATCGACGCCGGTTTCCGGCACCTCGTGCTCGGACTGCCGTCGCCGTACCCCGACGGGGTCGCCCAGTGGGTCGCCGACGAGCTCGCCGGCCCGTCGGCGTGAGCCGAGACGGCCCGGCGGCGCCTGCCGGCCCGGCGGGCGTATGATCACCGGCAAGGCGGGGTCGTAGCACAGAGGTAGTGCGCCGCGACATCATCTCGGAGGACGTCGGTTCGAATCCGACCGCCCCGCCCCCTCGGAACCACTTCCAGGTCCCGCCTCCCCGGACGTCCGCGCCAGGCCCCGGCGCATCACACCCTCCGATGCGCGTGCAGCAGGTATTCCTCGCGGTGCAGGGGGTTGTGGTCGGTGCGCCTGCGGGTTCGCGGAGCCGTGGCCGGACGGTGGTGGTCGAAGGCCGTCTCCAGGACGCCCTCGCCGCCGGTGAGTTCGGGCAACTCGGCCTCCAGACCGTGCACCTGGTCCGCGGGCACATGGCCCGCGACGACGTACGCGTCCCCGAGCGCCACGGGCGGGTCGGCGAGGGCCCGGCGGCGGGCCAGGGCCAGTGCCACGGACGCGTGGGCGTCCTGCGGGAACTCCAGGCGGAAGCGGTGCATGGGCTCGTGTACGACTGTCCCGGCCCGGCGCAGCGCCGTCATGAGGACCAGCGGGGTCAGGCCGCGGAACGCGCCGGCGGTGCTGCGGATGCTGCAGAAGCCCGAGTGGGTCATCGTCACGACGCAGTCGGGCACCTGCCAGCCGTACAGCCCCTGCCGCAGCGTGGTGTGGACCGTCTCCTCCACGGCGCGCATGTAGCCCAGCGGGAGCGAGCCGAGCTCGACTTCCCGGCGGAAGACGACCCCGCCGTCGACGTCGCCCGGCTCCACACGCAGCCCCACGGTGGCCAGGAACGGGTTCCCGTCGTGGTCGAGGATCTCGTACGCCGCTCCGGTCCCGGTGACACGCTCCACGCAGATCGGGGTGGTCTCCCGGAACGCGACCGCGAGCCCGTACTCCTCGGCCAGAGTGGTGGCGAGGACCTCCTTCTGCACCTCGCCGTACAGGGAGACGGACAGATCCTGGCCCTCCGGGTCCCGGCGCAGCCCGATCAGCGGGTCCTGCTCGGCGAGTTGGGTCAGGGCGAGGTGCAGGGTGCCCTTGTCGCCCGGATCGGCGGGCACCACGACCGTCTCCAGCGAAGGCGGTGCGAAGACGTGCTGGTACGGGCGGTCGTCCGGCTCCCGCCCGATCTCGTCCCCGATCCGGACGTCGGCGAGACCGCGCAGCATCGCGATCTGACCGGCTCGTACCGACACCCGGCGCTCCACCGCACCCCGGTCGAAGACGGCCAGGTCCGTGACCCTGCCCTCGCGCGCCGCGACCGGGACGCGCTCGCGGGCCCTGAGTTCGCCGGAGAACAGCCGGGCGTACGCGATCTTCTCGCCGCTCGCGCCGCGTTCCACCTTGAACACCCGCCCCGACAGCGGACCTTCGGCATCGCCGCACCCGGCGGGCAGGAATTCCCTCACGCCCTCGATGAGGTCGGCGATTCCCGTGCCCGTGATCGCCGAGCCGACATAGACCGGATGGATCTGCCCAGCGCGGGTCTGCGCGGCGAGCACGGCACGCAGCCGCTCGTACGTGACGGAGCGCGCGTTAGTGACGTATGCGCCGAGCAGGGTGTCGTCGTGGAGGGTGAGCGCGTCCAGGAGGCGCTGGGTGAAGGTGGTGTCCTCCGGAGTGAAGGGTTCGGCCCGTGCCTCGGCTGTGCCGATGTCGCCGACGATCCGCCCCATGGGGATCACGGGTACGGCGAGCCTGCCCTCGATCTCGCGCAGAACGCGGCCGTCGTCGGCGCCGCGCCGGTCGGCCTTGTTGATGAACAGCAGTGTGGGGATGCCGAGCCGCTTCAGTGTCCGCATCAGCACGCGGGTCTGCGGCTGCACACCCTCCACGGCGGAGACGACGAGCACCGCGCCGTCCAGGACACCGAGGACGCGTTCGACCTCGGCGATGAAGTCCGGGTGCCCAGGGGTGTCGACCAGGTTCACCGAGACGGCCGAAGCTCCGCTGCCGAGCACGAAGTTGGCGACCGCCGTCTTGATGGTGATGCCACGACGGCGTTCCAGCTCCAGGCTGTCGGTCCGGGTGCTGCCCGCGTCGACGCTGCCGATCTCGTCGATGACCCCGGCCGCGTACAGCAGCCGCTCGGTCAGGCTCGTCTTACCGGCGTCGACATGTGCCAGGATCCCCAGGTTCAGGGTGCGAGAGGTGGTGCGCACAGAGTGTCATGTCCTTCAGGTTGATGGTCATTCCTTTCGTGTGGGACATGAACAGTCGGCGCATCGGTCGGCTCCTTCGTCACAGGGGACTGCTTCTGCAAGCCTGACACATCGGACATCGGGCGGCGAGGGAATTTCGGCCCGGCCCGACGGGACACTCACCGACCGTGACGCCGGAGCGGTGACGGAACGCGGCCGTGCCCGGGGCGCGGGTTGCCGTCGATCGTCTCCAGCAGCGGGGCGATCAGGGGATTGCGGTCGTCCACGCGCCATGCGACGGCGACCCGCGTCCGAGCCGCCCCGGGGACGATCCGGCGGAAGGCCACGCCCTTGAGCCGGATGCGCCGGATGCTCCCCGGCGCCACGGACACCCCCAGCCCCGTCTCCACCAGGGCACACACCGTCTGCCACTCCACCGCGTGCTGCGAGATCCGGGGCGTGAACCCCGCCGCCTCGCACAGGCCGGTGATCCGGTCGTACAACTGTGGGCCTACGTCACGCGGCAGCAGGACGAACGGCTCGTCCGCCAACTGCGCGAGCGGTACCGTCCGTTGGGCGGCCAGTGGGTGGGCGGCCGGCAGCACGGCCACGAACGGCTCGCTGAGTACGGTCCGGAAACCGAGCTCGGACACATCGGCCGGGCGTTCCCGGAGCAGGCCGATGTCGATGGTCCTGTCGCACAGGGCGTCGAGCTGCGGAGCCGTGGTCATCTCGCGGATGTCGAGATGTGCGTCGGGATACCGTCGGCGGAAGTCGCGCAGCAGGCCCGGCAGGACGGTCAGGGCCAGTGAGGCGGCGAAGCCGATCCGCAACCGCCCGGACCGGCCGCTGCCCACGGCCCGCGCCGCGGCCAGTCCGTCGGCCAGCCCGGCCAGGGCCTGCCGGGCGGCCGGCAGCAGCGCACCGCCGGCCGGGGTGAGCCGCACACGCCCCGGCTCACGGTCGAAGAGCGCGTACCCGACCCTCTCCTCCAGCCGGCGGATCTGCTGGCTCAACGGCGGCTGGGCGATGCCCAGACGGGCGGCGGCGCGGCCGAAGTGCAGTTCCTCGGCGAGCACGACGAAGGCGTGCAGCTGCGGCAGCGGGAGTTCGGGACGGTCCATATCCCCAGAGATATCAGCTCATCCCGAGATCCGTATTAGACGTATCGGCACAGGTCACCTAGCGTTCCGGGCATGACAGAGCGACGCGCCATCCTCAGCGGCTCGGCCTTCGAGGAGCAGATCGGTTACGCCCGTGCCGTCGTCGACGGCGACTGGGTGCATGTGTCCGGGACCACCGGGTTCGACTACACCACCATGACGATCTCGGACGACGTCGTGGAGCAGGCCGAGCAGTGCCTGCGCAACATCGAGGCCGCGCTCACCGAGGCGAAGTGCACCTTCGCCGACGTGGTGCGGGTGCGCTATCTGCTGCCGGACCGCGCGGACTTCGAGCCCTGCTGGCCGGTACTGCGCCGCTGCTTCGGCGCCGTCCGCCCGGCCGCCACCATGCTGGAGTGCGGCCTCGCCGACCCTCGTATGAAGATCGAGATCGAGGTGGACGCCCGCCGCCACGCGGGGCAGTAGCCGGGGCCGGCCACGTCCAGGACCTCACACCGGGCCCGGGCCGGGGCCGGTCCTGCGGGCCTCCGGGACGCCGCGGCGCGACGCGGCCGGCCCGGCGAGCGAACCGCTCACCCCGACGACGATATGTCCGGCAGGCGGGCCACTCGTGTTTTCCTGTGGCTGTGGTGCCACGTCACCCAGGTCAGGAAGGTGCGGGCTTCTCGGGGCGCAGGAACGCGCTCCACCCGCCCTCCGGCTTCTCGCCGACCTCGAGGCTGCGCAGCTTCACGAGGATCTCGGGGTCCTGGGCGTCGAGCCAGTCGACGAACTGCCGGAAGGAGACCAGACGCACGTCCTCCCGGCCGGCGATCTGCCGGAGCGCCTCCTCGGCCGCGTCCATGTAGATGCCGCCGTTCCACTGCTCGAAGTGGTTGCCGATGAACAGCGGCGCCCGGTTGGTCTCGTACGCCCGCTGGAACCCGGCCAGGTACGCCTGTGTCGCCTGGGCGCGCCAGTAGGGGTAGTTGTAGGAAGGCGCGCGTGTCGTGGTCTTGGACTGGTTCGCCAGCATGTTGTAGTCCATGGACAGCACCTCGAACGTGTGCCCGGGAAAGGGGATGCTCTGCAGCGGCAGGTCCCACACGCCGCCCCGCCTCCGCGGCCAGCGTTGCAGCCCGCCCGGTGAGGAGGCGTCGTAACGCCATCCGAGCTCACGGGCGACCGGCAGCAGGTTCTCCTGCCCGAGCAGACAGGGGGTGCGGCCGCCCACGAGTTCCTTGTCGTAGTCGAAGGGGAGCGACGGTTCGTCGTGCCAACCGGTGTGCGTACGCCACGACCTGACGAAGGACCTCGCCTGCTCGATCTCGGAACGCCACTGTGCGGACGTCCAGTTGGCGACCGATCCGGGGCCGGCGCAGAAGTGGCCGTTGAAGTGGGTGCCGATCTCGTGGCCGTCCAGCCAGGCCTGACGGACGTACTTCAGCGTGGCCTTGAGGTGTCCGTCGGTGAGGTAGCCGATGTCCGAGGCGCCGAGCGGGTTGTTCGGGGGGTCGTAGAGCCGTTTCCTGTCCTCCGGCAGGAGGTAGAGGCCGGACAGGAAGAAGGTCATCTGCGCGCCGTGGGCGCGGGCGAGCTCCAGGAAGCGGGGGAACAGGCCGGTGCCCAGCTCCCCGGCGCCGTCCCAGGAGAACACCACGAACTGCGGCGGCGTCTGACCCGGTTCGAGGGCCAGGGGCGACGCCGGCTGGTGCGGCTGGCGGCCGGTGTACGACGTCGAGCCGTCCCCGATCGGCCGGTACACCCTCTCCTCGTCCGGGCTTCCGGGAGAGCCGCTCCATCCGCGCCCGCCACCGCATGCGGCGAACGACACGGCAGCCACACCGACGCCCGCGCCGAGACCGAGGCGTGCCACACTCCGGCGGCTGATCCCGCTCATGGCCACCATCCCAACCCGCGCCCTGGCGCGACGCGTTGTGCGCACCCTCAGCCGAAACTCCCGTTTCCTCGCACCATAGGGGAGATAAATATACAAACTGGTTAATCGGGTGCGGTGTGGCGCGCAAAGGAGCCACCAGGTGTCGCTCAGGTCACCCATACGGCGGTCCTGCGGGGCCTCGGCCGGAGCGCTGCCGAAGCATGGCCAGACGTCGTGACTCGGCGACTCGGCGGTGCCGTCCAGCCATGTCTCCGCCGCTCACGGGTCGAGCTCGCCGGAATCACCGCATGGGCGGAGCGATCAGCGGAAAGCTGTCACGTTGCGTGCCGCCCAGGCGGAGAAGGGGGCCGCGGGGCGGCCGAGCAGGCGCGCCACATCGGCGCCGACGGCCTGCTCCTCCGGGGTGGGGGAGCCCAGGACGGCGAGCGTGCCCTCGGCGACGGCGGGCGGCATGAACCGCACCATCTGCGCGTGCGCGTCCTCGCGGCTCTGCTCCACGAACGTCACCGGCTCTCCGAGCGCGGCGGCGATCGCCGCCGCACGCTGTCGTGGAGTGGTGGGCTCCGGGCCGGTCAGCGTGTACGTGACGCCGTCGTGTCCGTCCTCGCGCAGTACGGCCGCCGCCACCGCGGCGACGTCGTCCGGATCGACGAACGGCAGTGCCACATCGGCGAACGGCGCCGCCGCGATGCGGTATCGGCGGACCGGCTCGGCCCAGGCCAGCGCGTTCGAGGCCAGCCCGCCCGGGCGCAGCACGGTGAACGGCAGCCCTGACTCGGCCACCGCCGCCTCGAAGCGTGCCGCGTGCGCGTACGTGTCCGGCCGGGTGCCCGCGCCCTGCGAGGACAGCAGCACCACCTTCCCCACCCCGGCCGCGGCGGCCCGGCGCAGGATGCCGGCCGGATCCTCTCCGGCCACGAGGAGGAACAGTGCCTTGGCGCCCTCCAGTGCGGGGGTGAGGCTCTGCGGCTCCCCGAGATCGGCGGCGACGGCCCGCACTCCCGGCGGCACGTCCTCCACGCCGATGTGCCGGGCGACGGCCGTCACCGTCTCCCCGGCCCGGATCAACTCCGCGACCAGGGTCCGTCCGACGTTCCCCGTGGCACCCGTGACAGCGATCATGGCGACTCCTCAACTTAGTTAGTTGACTGACTAAGTCGAGACCATAGCCCGCGGCGCGGCCGTTGTCTATCCTCAGTCAGGTGACTGACTCAGATTCCGCCGCCGCGGCCCGAACCGCGCGGTCCAGCCGATCGGGCCGGGGCGGCAAACGTGAACGCCTGGTCAAGGCGGCCGTCCAGGTCTTCCACGAGCAGGGTGTGGAGAAGACCACCCTCGGCGACATCGCCCGTACGGCCGAGGTGCCGCTCGGCAACGTCTACTACTACTTCAAGACCAAGGACCAGCTGGTCGAAGCCGCGGTGGACGCCCACTGCGAGCAACTGGACGCGCTCACGGCCCGGTTGGACGCCCTCTCGGATCCGGCCGCCCGGCTGAAGGCCCTCGTCACCGGCTGGGTCGACCAGCGCGAGACCGCGGCCCGCTTCGGCTGTCCCTTCGGCACCCTCGCCACCGAGCTCGACAAGCGTGACGACGGTCTGGACCAGGCCGCCGCGAAGGTCATGCGGGCCCTGCTCGACTGGGTCGAGTCGCAGTTCGCCCAGCTGGGCCGGGACGATGCCGCCGCCCTTGCCGTCGAACTCGTCGCGGCCTACCAGGGCATGTCCGTCCTCACCAACACCCTGCGCGACCCCGGCCTGATGGCCACCCAGGGCGAACGCCTCCACCTGTGGATCGACGGGATCGCCGATCGGTAGGTGGTGCCGGCCGGCGCATCGGTCAGGCACCGGATGCGGCTCAGGTCGCCATATCCCGTTCTTCCACCGCGACCGGCACCACGGCGATGTGCTGGACGGCCCGGCTGAGCACCAGCACGCCCCCGACGATCAGCAGGGTGCCCGCGGCCTCCGGGAGCAGCCACCAGCCCGTGCGGATCCGCTCCCCGAACAGGGTCATGCCGAGCGTCAGACTCACCACGGCGTCGCCGATGGTCAGCGCCGGCTGCGCCGCGGCCAGCGGACCGGCCTGGAGGGCGTTCTCCAGCAGGATCACGGCCCCGACACCGGCGAGCGCGAAGCCGTACGTCTGCCAGGAGCGCAGGAACGCCGCGAAACCGTGGTCGGCGAAGGTGCCGCTGGCCGACTTCAGCAGGGCGGCCGTCAGCGCGTTGCCCGTGGCGGCGGCCGCGGCCAGCAGCGCGGCGCGCCGGGCCGGCGGGCGGTCCCGGCCGGACAGCAGAACCGCCGCGGCCATCCCGCCGACGCACAGGCACAGCGCCGGGATCCAGCGGGTTAGCGGCGCGTGGTCGACGGCGCCGTGCGGGGCGGCGGCGACCAGCAGTACCGCGAGCCCCGCGACACAGGCGCCGACGCCCCACCAGCCCGAGGGGGGCAGCCGTCTGTGCATCAGCGGGGCGGCGACGAGCAGGGCGAAGGGCAGCTCCAGGACGAAGAGCGGCTGGACCAGCGAGAGCGGGCCGTTGACCAGGGCCAGGCTCTGGAACAGCGCGGCGCAGACCACACCGCACATGCCCACCACCCAGAAGGGCCGGCGCACCAGCTCGGCGAGCAGCCGGATCCCGCCGCGGCTGCTCGCCGACGCGGCCTTGCGCTGGAAGGCGGTGCCCACGGCGTTGCTCGCCGCGCCCGCGACGGCGAACGCCGCGGCCAGTTCGATCACGACCGTCTCCTGCCTTCGGGAGACCTCCCGGAGGAGCTTCGGTCTCTCCAGCCTACGGAAGGCGGCGGCCGGACGCCGGGTGACGGCCCCCCCGCTGTCGGCAGGCCGATCACATGAGCGGGCCCCGCCCGGGCATCGCCGAGCGGGGCCCGTCGCAACGGTTGGTCAGCCCAGGGTGAGGTCGTCGGCGTAGACCGCGCCCTGGCCGTACCAGCCGTGGACGTACACCGTGACCGTGCCCGAGGTACCGGTCGTGAACGGGACCGTGAGCTTCGACCACGACGAGGAGGAGGTCCAGGTGCTGGCCGTGGCGCCTCCGCTGACGCCGAGGTAGGCGTACGGGCCCTGCACCCAGCCGCTCAGCGTGTAGGAGGTGTTGGGCTTCAGGGTCAGGGTCTGCGCGCACTGGCCGGTCCGGGAGGCGGAGGGCGCGGTCTTCAGCGCATGGGAGCCGCCGTGCACGGGGGAGGAGACGACCGCGGCCCCGGTGTCACAGGTCCACGGCGCGAGCGAGCCGCTCTCGAAGTCACCGTTGCCGAGGACCGTGGTGCCGCCGGACCCCTTGACCGTCAGGGTGAGCGTGGAGCTGTGCCGGGCCGAGCCCGCCGTGCCGGTGACGGTCAGGGTGTAGGTGCCGGGTGCCGTACCGGAACCGGTCTGCACGGTGAGCGTGGAGCTGCCGCCCGCGGTGACCGACGACGGGCTGAGGGAGGCGGCCACTCCGCCCGGCGCGCCGCTCACCGTCAGAGCGACCGTCTGCGCGCTGCCGGAGGTCACCGAGGTCTTGACCGTCGCGGTCGCGGTGCCGCCGGGGTCGACCGAGGCGGTGGCGGGGGAGAGGGACACGGAGAAGTCGTTCGCCGGCGGGGGCGTCGTACCGCCGCTGAAGGGCGCGAAGGTGTGCGTGAAGTACCAGGTGTCCTGGGCGATGCCGGAGCAGGTGTCGGAGGCGCCGGAGCCGGGGCAGCCGCCGTTGTCGCGCTGGAGGGCCCAGAAGGAGAGGGTGTTGATGCCCTTGGCGACCGCCCAGTCGTACACCGTGGGGGCGTCGGCGGTGGCGAAGGTCTCCGCCGGGCCGTAGTCGTCCACGCCGGGCATCTCGGTGACGCCGACCATGTTCCACAGCCGGCTGTCCGGCAGGTTCGGGTAGAGCTGGGCCAGTTGGTCGTGCAGTCCGCTCGCGGCGGTCTCGGTGTCGGTCGCCATGTGGTGGGTGGCGCCGTCGTAGTAGTCGAACGTCATGATGTTGACGACGTCGATCCTGGCGCCGGCGCTCTTCGCGCTGCGCAGCACGGCGAGGCCGCTGTCGGCGAGCCCGGTCGTCGTGGTCGGCAGGGTGTAGGAGAACTGCACCGAGCGGCCGTTCGCGGCGGCCCAGTCCTGGACCTTCTTGATGGCCTGGTTGCGGCGGTCGATGCCGGCGGTGTTCGTGAGCGAGTTGTCCTCGACGTCCATGTCGAGCCGGGAGACGTCGTAGGTGGTGATGATCTTCTCGTAGGCGGCGGCGATGGAGTCCACGTTCGTGCAGCTGTCGGCGATCTCGGTGCCGCCGTTGTCCGCCGCGTAGCCGCCGAGGGACGGGATCACGTCGCCGCCGCGCGAGCGGATGGTGGTGAAGTCGGCGCCGAAGACCGAGGAGTTGACGGGTGTGCTGGTGTTGCCGTTCCAGTACGGGGTGCAGGAGCCCTTCGTGTCGGCCTGCAGGAAGGCCATGGTCAGGTACTTGGCGCCGGAGGCCTGGGACAGCGCGGCGGGGCTGTCGCCGTTGTAGGCTTCGAAGTAGGGCGCGAAGACGTGCGTGGGCAGCGGGGTCGCCGCATGTGCGGTGCCCCCTGTCCCGAGGGCGAGTCCCGCGGAGGCGGCCAGGGTGGCCAGGCCCGCGAGCAGGGCGCGTACGGGTCTCGGACGTGTCATCGGGTACTCCCGGTTGGCGAACGACGCGGTGCGCCCCGGCCGGGGCTATTGGTCTAGGCCATGATTGGTCTGGACCAAACGTCGGTCAAGGTGCGGGAGTCGCCTTTTACACGTTCATGAGAGAGCCAAACCGCTTGATGTCGGGGGAAGTTGACGCAGTACGGGGAAGGCGGCCCGGCTTGTGACCAGGCCGCCTCGCGGCCCGTCCTGCCCTCCGCCGTGGCCGCTCAGTTGGCCCGGGTGCCACCTCCCCGGCGGATACGGCCCAGCAGGTCCCGGTGGTAGGCGGCGAGTTGCCCGGCCGGCACCGGGGCGGGGCTGCCGGCGAGGGTGTACCAGGTGTCGCTGCCGGAGTGCTGGATGGCGACGCGCGCGCTGTGGCCGTCGGACAGCAGGATGGTGGCCACGGTCAGATCGCCGGTGATGACGCCGACTTCCTCGGTCATCGCCCCGCCGGGGCCCGCGGTGACCCGGTCGACGTAACTGTTGATGCTCGGTGGGGTGTGCATGGGGCGCAGGCTTCCATCATCCCGGGCGGCGAGCCCCGCACCGCGCAGGTGTCGCCCGCGCGTGTCCCCGTGTTGGGCGTGTGATCGGCGCCGGCCGGCACCGGGGAGGGGCTCAGCCGAACAGCGGGAACCGGTCGGCCGCAGCGCCCAGCGTGGCGCGTTCGGCCTCGGTGAGCGCCGCCCGGCCGGTGCCCACGCGCGCGTAGTGCGCGTCGCTCCACTCCGGGAGCGCGGGCCGGCCGAGCAGACCGTCCAGGGTGGTACGCACCGCGGCCAGCCCCTCGGGCGCCGGTCCCGGAGCATGCGGGAGGTGGACGGTCAGATCCAGGTGGTGGACGGTCGCCTCCACCGCGAGGGTGCTCAGCAGATCCCCGGCCGTCAGCACGTGACCTTGGGTTCTGACATGCCGCGCGGGGTCGGCCGCCTCCGCCGCGTGCACGGCCGCCGCCAGCGTCTCCAGATACAGGCCCTGGAGCTGGCCGAAGTCGAGGAACATGCTCGCGTTCACCCGCACCCACCGCCGGCCGTTCGCCGCCCCCACGGTGTCCGGCCGCCAGTCCTGCCAGTACGTCACCGCGTCCCGGTCGGCCGGCTCCCGCGCCGGTGTGTGCAGGGCGACCAGAGCGCGCTGGGCGTCCGTGAGGCAGTGGAAGACGAGGTCGCGGACCGCCCAGCCGGTACAGCCGGTCGGCAGCCACGACTCCTCGTCACCCAGTCCCGCGACGGCCGCCGAGGCCGCCCCGTACGCCGCGCGCAGCGCCCGCGCGGGAGCGTCGGCATCCCCTGTGCTCATCCGTCCCCCTTGTCGTCCGCCGTACAGGGTGTCACACCCGGCTCGACGTCGCCGTGTCCGCCGACAGCCGCTGGGCGACGTAGATCGGGACCACCGACATCAGGACGAGTACCGCGGCCACGACGTTCACCACCGGTGCCTGCTGCGGCCGGGTCATGTTGTCGAAGATCCAGATCGGGAGCGTCTCGATCCCGGGTCCCGCGGTGAACGTGGTGACCACGATCTCGTCGAAGGACAGCGCGAAGGCGAGCAGACCGCCGGCCAGCAGCGCGGAGCGGACCAGCGGGAAGGTGACGTCCGCGAAGGCGCGGAAGGTGGTCGCGCCGAGGTCCATGGCCGCTTCCTCGTACGAGGCGGCCGTACGGCGCAACCGGGCCACCACGTTGTTGAAGACGATCACGATGCAGAAGGTGGCGTGCCCGATGATCACCGTGAACAGTCCGAGCCCCACGCCGAGCGGCTCCAGCACCGTGCCGAACGCCGAGTTGAGGGCGATGCCCGTGACGATGCCGGGCAGCGCGATCGGCAGGACCACGATGAACGACACCGTGTCCCGGCCGAAGAAGCGGTGCCGGGCCACGGCGAACGCGATGAGCGTGCCGAGGGCCAGCGCGATCGCGGTCGCCCCGAGGCCGGCCTTCACCGAGACCCACAGCGCCTGCCGGGCGCCGGAGTTGTGCACGGCCACCGACCACCAGTGGCCGGTCAGCCCCGGCGGGGGCCAGCTCGCACTGCGGTCGGGATTGAGCGAGTTGACGAGGACGAGCAGCAGCGGGACGTAGATCACCGCGAAACCGAGCCCGGCGCCGGTGCGCAGGGCGATGCGCGCGGTGCGGCTGAGATGCATGGCGCTGTTCTCCTCCAGGTCCTACAGGCTGTTCAGGGCACCCGTGCGGCGGATCGCCAGCAGATACAGGACGATCACGACGACGGGGACGGTGCCGAGCGCGGCGGCCATGGGCAGGTTGAGCTCGATGTTGGAGTACACGAGGTTGCCGATCAGCTGGGTCTTGCCGCCGACGATCTGCACGGTGATGTAGTCACCGAGGCTGAGCGAGAAGGTGAACACCGAACCGGCCGCGACCGACGGCAGCACCATCGGCAGCACCACCGAGCGGAAGGTACGCCCGGCCCGCGCCCCGAGATCGGCCGAGGCGTCGAGCAGGTTGGCCGGAAGCTGTTCGAGGGCCGTGTGGATCGGCAGGATCATGTACGGCAGCCACAGGTACGTCAGGGTGAGGACCGCGGCCGGCAGTCCGAAGCCGGGGCCGTTCAGCCCGAACGGCGCGAGCATCCAGTCGGCGAGGCCGCCCTGGGACAGGATGAGCCGCCAGGCGTACACCTTGACCAGGTAACTCGCCCACAGGGGAGTCAGGATGGCGACCACGAGCAGGGGGCGCCACCTCGGCCGGGCCACCCGTGCGGTGTAGAAGGCGACCGGGAAGGCGATCACCGCGCACAGCACGGTCACCGCGAGCGCCACGCCCACACTGCGCAGGATCACCTGACGGAAGACGGGCGTGGTGAACAGCTCGTGGAAGTTGTCCGTCGACCAGACCTTCACCACCTGCGAGGTGAAGGAGTTCGTGGTCCAGAAGGCCGAGACGAACAGGACCGCCAGCGAGCCGAGGTAGAGGACGGCGAGCCACAGCAAGGGGGCGGTGAGCAGGAGGGTCAGCCGCAGCCGGGGCCTGCGGTGCAGGGTTCCGGCCAGCCGCCGGACGGTTCCCCGGCCGGCGGCGGTCGTCGCGTCGGTCGTCACGGCTCAGCCCTTGATCTCGGTCCAGGCCTGCACCCACTTGGCGTACGGCACGCACTTCACGTCCTTGCGGCCGTCCAGGCACTGCTCGATGGGCGTGTTCCAGAAGGCGATCCTCTTCCAGTAGCTCTCGTCGGCCGCGTGGTAGACCGTGCAGAAGTTCTTGTCGCTGGTCTCGGCACAGGCCTTGGAGTTGGCCGGAGCCTCGCCGAAGTACTCGGCCACCTCGGCGTTGACCTTGGGCGAGACGATCCAGTTCAGCCACTGGTAGGCGCAGTTGGGGTGCTTGGCCTTGCTGTACACCATCCAGGTGTCCGACCAGCCGGTCGAACCCTCCTTCGGCACGAGCGCCTTGACCTTGGCGCCCTCGGAGGCGGCGAGGTTCGCGATGACCTGCCAGGTGGTGCCGACCACCGAGTCGCCGCTCTTGAAGGCGGAGACCTCCTTGAGGTAGTCGCTCCAGTACTCGCCGACGTTCCTGTTCTGCTGCTTGAGCAGGGCCACGGCCGCGTCGAACTGCTTCTGGTCGAGGGCGTACGGGTCCTTGATCTTCAACTCGGGCCTGGCGGCCTTGAGATAGAGGGCCGCGTCGGCGATGTAGATCGGCGAGTCGTACGCGGTGACGTGTCCCTTGTACCGCGAGGCGTCGTCGAAGACGGCGGACCAGGAGGCGGGCGCGGGCTTGACCTTGTCGGTGTTGTACATCAGCAGGTTGGCGCCCCGGCCGTGCGGGATGCCGTACATCTGCCCCTTCACCGAGTTCCAGGCGCCGTTCTTCAGCCCGCTGAAGACGTCCTTGTAGTTGGGGACGAGGGCGGTGTTGACGGGGGCCGCGTCGCCGGAGGCGATCAGGCGCAGGGAGGCGTCGCCGGAGGCGGAGACGGCGTCGTACTCGCCGGTCTTCATCAGCTTGACCATCTCGTCCGAGCTGGCGGCGACCTTGGAGTGGACCTGGCAGCCCGTCTGCTTCTCGAAGTCGCCGACCCAGTTCACCTTGGGGTCGTTGGAGCCGTCCTCGACATAGCCGGCCCAGGCGATCAGGTTGACCTGGCCCTCCGTTTTGCCGAGCTTCGTCGGGGCCTTGAGGTCCGGCGGGTTGAGCCCGGTGGCGGACGAGCCGCCCGAGCCGGAGGAGTCACAGGCGGCGGCGAGCAGCAGCGCGGCGGCGCAGGCCGCGGTGCGCAGGGTACGGGTGGGGCGCACGGTGTTCTCCATGGGGACGTAGAGGCGGGGGAGAGGTCAGGAGGGCAGCCGGACGGCGTGCCGGCGGTGCCACGTCAGGCGGACCCGGGTGCCGCGGTAGGCGGCGGCGTCCTCGGAGGAGGTGTCCAGGTTCTGCTGGAGCGCGGTGAGCCGGCCGCCGCCGTCGAGGTCGACCAGGAAGCGGGTGGCGTCGCCGAGATAGACGACCTCGGCGACGGTTCCGGTCGCGGTGGCGTGCTCGGGTTCGTCCGCCTCGGCCGACTCCTTCAGGACGCGGATCTTCTCCGGCCGGATGTTGTACGTGCCCGGGGTGCCGACGATCCGGTGGGCCACCTCTCCGTCGAGGAGGTTCGAGGTGCCGACGAAGGAGGCCACGAAGGGGGTCGCAGGACGCTCGTAGATCTCGGCGGGTGTCCCGACCTGGGCGATGCGGCCCTGGTCGAAGACGGCGATGCGGTCGCTCATCGTCAGGGCCTCCTCCTGGTCGTGGGTGACGAAGACGAAGGTGATGCCGACCTCCCGCTGGATCGCCTTCAGCTCGACCTGCATCTGCTCGCGCAGCTTCAGGTCGAGGGCGCCGAGCGGCTCGTCCAGCAGCAGCACTCGGGGCCGGCCGACGAGGGCCCGGGCGAGGGCGACGCGCTGACGCTGCCCGCCGGAGAGCTGGGCCGGGCGCCGCTGGCCGTAGCCCTCGAGGCGGACCTCGGCGAGGGCCTTGCGGGCGCGCACGAGCCGTTCGGCCTTCGGCACCCTGCGGACCTTCAGCCCGTAGGCGACGTTCTGCTCGACCGTCATGTGCGGGAAGAGGGCGTAGTCCTGGAAGACCGTGTGCACGTCCCGCTCGAACGGGGCGAGGCCGGTGACCTCCTGCCCGGCGAGTTCGATCCGGCCCTGGTCCGGTGTCTCGAACCCGGCGACCAGCCGGAGGACGGTCGTCTTGCCGGATCCGGACGGGCCGAGCATCGAGAAGAACTCCCCGTCCCGGATCTCCAGGTCGACCCCGGCCACGGCGGTCGTCTCACCGAACGACTTCCGCAGGTCCTGCAGCCGGATCGCAATTCCCTCCATAGGGGAACCTTTCTGGCGCGCTGTACGTTGAACCGCTTGACCGTAAACATATGAAGTCATAGTTCTAAGCTCAAGGTCCCCTTAGGGTAAAGCTTGAGTCAATGCACGAGGTGGTGACCGTGAGGCAGTACGAGATGGAGGGCGGCGCCCGCAAGGCCCTCTTCAGCCCGGTGGACAACCGGGCCCGCGTGGACGCGGTCGCCCACCGCATCGGCGACGCCATCGAACTGGGTCTCCTGGCCGACGGCGAGCAGCTGCCCGGCGAGACCGAGCTGGCCGGACAGCTCGGCGTCTCCACGGTCACCCTGCGCGAGGCGCTCATGGCCCTGCGCCAACAGGGCCTGGTCACCACCCGCCGGGGCCGCGGCGGCGGCAGCTTCGTCTCCCTCCCCGAAGTCCCCGCCGACGACCGCCTCAAGGCCCGGCTGCGCGGCTGGAGCACCGAGGAGCTGCGCGACCTGGGCGACCACTGGGCCGCCCTGTCCGGCGCCGCCGCCCGGCTCGCCGCCCAGCGCACCGAACCCGAGGACCTCCACCAACTCCGCCGTACCGCCGAGGAGTTGACCCGAGCCGAGGACGCGGCGGCCCGCAGCCGGCTGTACGGCCGCTTCCACGTCGAACTCGCGGCGGCCGCCCAGTCCGCCCGGCTCACCCGCGAACAGGTCGCCCTGCAGAGCGAGATCGGCGCACTGCTGTGCCTGGTCCTGGCCGACGACGCGTTTCGTGAAGAAGTTGCGGACCGTCACCGCGCCGTGATCTCCGCCGTGCAGGATGGGGCCCACGAAACGGCCGGCACGCTGGCCGAGCGGTGCGTCAGGGAGTCGACGGCGCGGCTCGTCGCCGTACGCCTCACCCTCTGACCGCGTCGCGTCAGGTTCCCGTCCGCTGGAGGACACCATGGGCCGGAGCCCCGGGGCCGCCACCCTCGACACGGAAGCGGAGGCGTGGGTGGCCGCACAGGTCGGCGGTGCGCTGGAAGCCGTCTTCGAGACGGTCGCCGCCATCCGCGCCGACACCGAAACCCTGCTCGGCCGGGTGGTCGCCGAGGGCCGCCGGCCGGCCAGCGCCGACCTCGCCGCCCTGCGCCCCGGACTGCACGTCCACCTGACCCGCGGGGAACTCGTCTCCGGCGTCGGTTTCGTCGCGGCGCCCGGTCTGCTGACGGACGTGCCCGCCTGGCTGGAGTGGTGGCAGTCCGGCGCCGACGGCGAGGTACGCCCCCTTCTGCTCGACCTCGATCCCGGCCAGTCGGCGTACTCCGACTACACGCACTGGGACTGGTTCGCGCTGCCCCGCGACACCGGGCGCCGGGCGGTGGCCGGACCGTACGTCGACTACCTCTGCTCCGACGAATACAGCCTCACGCTCTCCGAACCCGTCCTCATCCAGGGCCGGTTCGCCGGAGTGGCTGCCGCCGACGTCTATCTGCGGCACTTCGAGACGGCCGTCCTGCCCCTCCTGCGGCGCCTGCCCCGCCCCGCACGCCTGGTGAACGCCCGGGGCCGGGTCGCCGCCTCCGCAGACCCCGCCCACCTGGCCGGCTCCCTCACCAAGGGTCCTGGCTTCGGTGAACTGCTCGGCGCGGGGCGGCCCGGCGCGTACGACGGCATGCGCCTGGTGCCGTGCCGGGGTGTGCCGCTGGTGCTGGTGCTCGCCTGAACCCGAGTCCGAGGAGGCGGGCGGCTCAGTCGCCGGTGCCGTCCCGGTACGGCACGCGGGCGAGCTCATGGACCTCGCCGAGCGTGCCCCACTCGTTCCCGCCCAGCCGGGACAGCGGCCGCAGCAGCCCGATACCGGGCCTGCCGTCCACCAGCACGTCCTCGCGGACGGCTGCGTGCACCACCCGGCCGAACACCACCGTCGAATCGCCGAGGCGCAGCGTCGAGTGCAGAGCGCACTCCAGCGCGACGGGAGACGCGGCCACCCGCGGCGGCCGCACCCGCAGCGAGGGCTCCCGCTCGATGCCCACGGCGTCGAACTCGCCCCGGTCGCGCGGAAAGTCGGTCGCGGTCGCGTTGATCTGGGCGAAGAGCGGCTCGGGGGCGAAGTTGACGACGAACTCGCCGGTCGCCTCGACATTGCGCAGCGAGTCCTTCCGGCCCACCGACGTGAACTGCACGATGGGCGGATCGGTGCAGGCCACGGTGAAGAACGAGTGCGGGGCGAGGTTCGCCGTCTCCCCGTCCGGAGCGAGGGTCGAGACCCAGGCGATCGGCCGGGGGACGACGACGGAGGTGAGCAGACGGTAGAACGCCCTGGTCGTCATGGACTCGGGCGAGTAGTCGACGCGCATGACAGCACGCTAGGGGGTGGCGCCCGGGCCCGTGCCACCCGGCCCACCCGTTGATCATCGGCAGCTCGCCGCACTAGGGTACGAGGACAGCCGTACCGGGAGCCGATAACCATCCGCGAGTGTCTGACCCCTCGTGCGCGCGCCGCCCTCGCCCTGGGCCGGGGACTCGTCGCCGTACCGGCCCCGGGGCTCGTCCTCGGCGGCATCCTCGGCCTGCAGGGTGGAGCGGCGCTGACGACCCGTCTCTACCCCGCCGTGGGACCGGCCGGCGTGGTGACCCTGCGGCTGGCCATCGCCGCGCTCGTGCTCACCGCGCTATGGCGGCCCCGGATCCGCGGCGACCGGGCCGGCCTCGGCATCGCGGCCGCCGCCGGAACCCTGCTCGCGGTGCACCATCTCGCGTACTACGAGGCGGTCGCCCGGCTGCCCCTGGGCGCCGCCACCACCCTGGAGTTCCTCGGCCCCTTCGCCATCGCGCTGTGCGCCTCACGCCGCGCCCCCGACCTGGTGTGGGCAGGCCTCGCCGCCGCCGGCGTCCTCCTGCTCAGCCGCACCGGTACGGCCCTGGACGCGACCGGGATCGCCTGCGCCACCGTCGCCGGATGCTGCTGGGCCGGATACATCCTCATCGGCAAGCGGCTGGCCGGACGCGTCCCCGACGGCCGAGGCCTCGCGCTGGCCGTGACCTGGGCAGCGCTGCTCAGCCTTCCGTACGGCATCACCCAGGCGGGCACCCGCCTCCTGGACCCGGGCACCCTCGCCGTGGCCGCGGCCGTCGCCGTGCTCTCCAGCGTCGTGCCCTACACGTTCCAGCTGGAGGCGCTGCGCCGTCTGACCCCGGGCACCTTCGGGGTACTGACCAGCCTGGAACCGGCGATCGGCGCGCTGATCGGACTGCTGTTCCTGGGGCAGCACCTCGCGGTGGCCCAGTGGGCGGGAGTCGCGGCGGTGGGGCTGGCCTCGGTGGGGGCGACGCGCACGGAAGGTGCGGCCACGGCGCAGGACTTGAGCGACTCGGCGGAGGCTACGCACACCCCGGTCGAGACAGCTCGGGGAGACGGCTTCCGGCACCACTTTCGGCGAGCAAGGCCGATGATGGCAAAGCCCCCCGAAGGTCGCGGGCCGGCCGGTCATGCGGATCCGCCCGATGCCCTGCCGTGACGGGCGGGAACACCCGGCCCCGCGAGGAACCGCTCACCTCCCGCGCCGTCCAGGCCCACGACCAAGGTGAAGGGCTCGGCCGGCGCTCGACCGAGCCGGGGTCGAATACGTCCCGGCCATCGAACCCTGAGTGCCCGCTTCGTCGATGACCTCGAGCGGCCCGGCCCGGTGCCGGGTGCAAGGCGGCGCCGGGCCGGGGCGAGTGGGCCGGTCAGGCCGCCAGGCGCTCCGCGAGCTGCTTGGCCTTCGTGGCCGCTTCCTCGAGGGCACGGTCGCGGGAGGCCTCGTACAGCGGGACAAGCTCGGCCATCGCCGGGTTCTGCGGGGCCATGGTCAGCTCCGGGACGATGAAGTCGACGTCCAGGCCGAGCATGTCGGCGAGGACGGCCGTGAGGTAGTTCTGCACGTACTCGAATCCCTCGCGCGGGGTGCCCGGCCCGTAGGCGCCGCCCCGGCTGGCCACGATCGTGACCGGAGTGCCCTTGGCGGACGGGGTCTCGCCCGCGGTGCGGCCGAAGAGGACCACGTTGTCCACCCAGGACTTGAGGGTCGAGGGGATCGAGAGGTTGTACATCGGGGCGCCGATCAGTACGGCGTCCGCCTGCTCCAGCTCCTCGATCAGCCGGACGCGCTCGGCGAAGGCCGCCGCCTGCTCCGGCGTGTGCGAAGCCGGGTCGGCGAAGCCCGCGGTGTGCGCTGCGGCGGTGATGTGGGGGACGGGCTGGGCCGCCAGATCGCGGTAGACGACCGTGCCGTCGGGGTGCTGCTCCTGCCAGTGCGTGCGGAAGGCCTCCGTCACGGCACGCGAGGCCGAGGCCTCGGCCGGGAACACGGACGAGTCGATGTGCAGCAGGGTGGCCATGGTGACTCCGAAATGAAGACAAAGAAGACAATAGGGACAGAGGTGGCCCGGCGGCTCAGCGCCAGGGCCGAGTTTTCGTACTCGACTATCTTTAACACAGGGACTTACTTTTTTTCATCCCCCTACGGCGAGGTAGTACCCTGATCGCATGGCGGCGGACGTGACCCACGACAGCGCGGTGTGCAAGCGGGTGGACGATGGCATCACCCGTGTCTTCCAGCTGCTCGGAAAGCGCTGGAGCGGCCCGATCGTGGCCGTCCTGGTGGAACAGCCCGCGCACTTCGCCGACCTGCGCCGGGCCGTCCCCGGCATCAGTGAGCGCATGCTGTCCGACCGGCTCGCCGAGCTCGGCGCGGCCGGACTCGTGCTCCGCGAGGTCGACGAGGGCCCGCCGCTGCGCGTGTCCTACCGGCTGACCGAGGCGGGAGCCGCCCTGGAGCCGGCGCTCCGGGAACTGGGCGAGTGGGCGAAGGCCCACCTGCCGGACGCGCCGTCGTGCCCCGGCGAGGAGCGCGACCGGCGGGCCGGGTCACCGACGTAGCGCCCGGTCATGGACATCACGGTGCAGCGGGTGAGGACCGGCTGGACCGAGCGGTCACGCGGCGGCGTTGCCGCCGCCCGGCGGAACGCGGTGCCGGTCGGGTTTCCGTTGCCTCAGGTGCCGCGCCGTCGGGCCGCGCGCACGTTGTGCGGGTGGCCGGGCGGCACGGCTTCGAGCCCGGGGAGAGCCGGACGGATCTCGGCACCCTCAGCGTGAGCCTGCGGGAACGGGACAGCGGCCTCCGGGCGTGCGCCCAGGGCGGGTTCGGGCTTCCGCTCCGGCCCCGCAGGCCCCCGGCGGTGTGGCTGCGGCCGGGCCAGTGGCTCCGCCGGCAGCTCAACCACCGCTTCGGCAGCGCCTCCGGGATGGCGGACCGGTCGTACTCGCTCGACACCTTCACCGTCGCCCACGGCCCGGTCGAGCGTGACGGGTTCCTCGGGAAGCGGCCGTGCTGGTCGACGAGTGCGGGCCGGTGCGACAGCCCGGCGGCGCTCGCGAGAGCATCGAGTGGACGGCGTCACCCGGTCCGGTGAGCGGATGCGGGGGCCAGCCCCCGTCCTGACACACCGGATGACCGGATGGTGCGGGCCCGGGTGCGTCGGCGACGGTGGTCCCCCGTGGACACCCGTCGGAAGGACACGCACGTGCACACCCTCACGGCCACCGCCGCCGCCCTGCTCCTCGCAGCCGGAGCCGTACCGGCCGCGGCCGCCGCACACCCCGAGCCGCCCGGGACCGACGGGGTGTGGCGCATGGACGGCTACGGCACCGTCCTCGTCCTCGGCGGGGGAGTGCTGCAGGAGCACCAGACGACAGCCGTCAGCTGCCTCAAGGGCGACACCTCGCGGCAGACCGGTCCCGGCACCTATGCGGCACCCGACGGCTCGGTGCTGACCGTACGGACCGTGCACGACCGCGATCACGCGCTGCTCGCCGCGGACAGCTCGGTGGGACACCCGAAACTGCGCCGCCTGAGGGCCCTGCCCGCCCCGTGCACGCGCCCCGCCCCCACGGACCCGCGTACCACCTTCGACGTCTTCTGGCGGACCTTCGAGGAGAACTACCCCTTCTTCGCCCAGAAGCACATCGACTGGCACGCCGTCCGCGACCGGTACCGCCCGCTGGTGCACAAGGACACCACGAAGGATCAACTCTTCGGGATCCTCGGCGAGATGGTGCGTCCGCTGTACGACGCCCATGTCACGGTGGTCGACGGCAACCGCCACTTCGGCCAGGTCCGCCCCGGCACGGAGAAGCCGGGCCCGGAACTGGACGCCAGGGTGAAGACGTTCATCGAGGCCCGCGACCTCAAGGACGCCTCCTCCCGGCAGGACTTCGGCGCGGGCCGGATCACCTACGCCGACCTGCCGGGCGACCTCGGCTATCTGCGCATCTCCGGATTCGGCGGCTATGCCGGCAAGGACGCGCCCTACACCGCCGAACAGGCCGAACTCGACCGGGCCTTGAACACCGTACTCACCCGGCGCCGTACCGAGCGGCTCAAGGGGCTCGTCATCGACCTGCGCGTCAACGGTGGCGGCCACGACCCCCTCGGCATCCGGATCGCCGAGCGGCTGACCGGCACGCCGTACACCGCGTACGCGAAACGGGCCCGCAACGACCCCGCCGACCCCACCCGGCACACCCGCCCCGAACCCGTACCCGTCGTCCCGGCCGGCGCGCCCCGCTACACCGGCCCGGTCGCCGTCCTCACCGGCGGCTCGACGGTCAGCGCGGGCGAGACCTTCACCCAGGCCCTGATGGACCGGCCCGGACGGACCGTGCGGATCGGGCAGCCCACCCAGGGTGTCTTCTCGGACGTGATGGTGCGCCACCTGCCCGACGGCCTGGCCTTCGGCCTGCCGAACGAGGAGTTCCTGACCCGTACCGGCGGCACCTTCGACGGCACGGGCATCCCGCCGCAGCTGACCGAACCGGTCTTCACCAAGGAGGAGTTCGCGAAGAACCGCGACTCTGCCTTCGACCGCGCGGTGAACCTGCTGAGCGGGCGCGGCTGAGCCGGATCAGTCCACCGGCCAGGTGTGGGCCGGGGCGTTGAGGTGCATGTAGTCGATGTACAGCTGGGTCATCCGGCGCAGGGCCTCGTGGCGGCCGGCACGCGTGGTGGCGTCGAGGTGGTGGAACATCTCCATCTGCCACACGGCGCCGTTGCGTGCCGCCACACAGCGCTGCTCGATGATGCCGAGCAGCGGCTCCCGCCACGCCTCGTCCATGCCGGACTGCTCGAGTCCCCGGTGCGCCAGCGGCAGCAGCCTGCGCAGCACCAGTTCCGGGACCGGCACCTCGCCCATTCCGGGCCAGTACAACAGGGCGTCGATGCCACGCCGGGCGGCGGTGTGCAGATTGTCCTCGGCTGCGGCGAACGACATCCGCGACCACACCGGCCGGTCCTCCTCCACCAGGGCCCGGGTGAGGCCGTAGTAGAAGGCACCGTTGGCGAGGGTGTCGGCGACGGTCGGTCCGGCGGGCAGCACCCGGTTCTCCACCCGAATGTGCGGGACGTCGTGGGAGACCGCGTACACCGGACGGTTCCAGCGGTAGATCGTGCCGTTGTGCAGGGTCAGTTCGGCGAGTTCCGGGATGTCGCCGCGATCCAGGGTCTCCGCCGGGTCCTGTTCGTCGCACAGCGGGAGGAGGGCGGGGAAGTACCGCAGGTTCTCCTCGAACAGGTCGAAGACACTGTTGATCCACCGCTCCCCGAACCACACCCGGGGCCGTACGCCCTGCACCTTGATCTCCTCCGGGCGGGTGTCCGTGGCCTGTTCGAACAGCGGGATACGGGTCTCGTGCCACAGCTCCTTGCCGAACAGGAACGGTGAGTTGGCCGCCAGCGCCACCTGGACCCCGGCGATGGCCTGCGCCGCGTTCCAGTAGGAGGCGAACTCCTCGGGAGACACCTGCAGATGGAACTGCGTGCTCGTGCACGCGGCCTCCGGGGTGATGGTGTCCGCGTAGGTGCGCAGCCGGTCCACGCCGTCCACCTCGATGCGCAGGTCCTCGCCGCGGGCCGCGAAGATCTGGTCGTTGAGCAGCTGGTAGCGCGGGTTCTCCGACAGGGTCTCCTCGCCGATGTCGTCCTGGCGCAGGGTGGGCAGGATCCCGATCATGATCAGCCGGGTGCCGACCGACCTGGCCCGCTCGTCCGCGTGGTTCAGCGCGGCGCGGATCTCCGACTCCCACGCGTCGGGACCGCCCGCCGTCAGCCGCCGTGGCGGCACGTTGATCTCCAGGTTGAAGCGGCCCAGCTCGGTGGACCAGGCGGGGTCGGAGATCGCCTTCAGCACGTCGGTGTTGCGCATCGCCGGCTCGGCGTCGTCGCCGACCAGGTTCAGCTCGATCTCCAGACCGACCTGCGGCCGCTCGGACTCGAACCGGGACTCGCGCAGCATCTGCGCCAACGTGTCCAGGCACGCGTGCATCTTGATCCGGTACCGGCGGCGGTCCTCGCGGGTGAAGACGAGCGCCGGGACGTCGCGTCCCATCGGCCCTCCCTGATGCCCCTCGTCGCAGCCTCCTGCATTCAGCGTCGCACCAACACGTGAGCCTCACCAGGCACGGCCGGTACCTGCCGGCCCGACGGCATGAGCTGGGTCCCGGGACCGCTTCGGTGCATCCGGCCGGTGCGTCTCCATCGTGTACACGGCCGTGCACAGCACGTGAGCGCGACGGATGCGTTCGGTGAGGTCCCGGTGGCAGGGGGCGCTGGCCCCGGCGCGGTGGAGGTTGCGAAGATGGGCCCATGACCACCTCGCACGGCGCTCGTCGGCCCACGATCGCCGACGTCGCCGCGGCGGCGTCGGTGTCGCGCACCACGGTGTCCCACGCCCTCAACGGCATCGGCAAGGTCGACCCGCGCACCCGCGAACGCATCAAGAAGATCGCCGCCGAGCTGGGGTACCGGCCCAACCTGCGCGCCCAGCGGCTGCGCCGGGGCCAGGCCAAGGCCATCGCGCTGGCCTCCTCGATGCCGTTCGCGGTGGCCGGCGGCCCCTCCCGGCTCGGCTTCTACATGGAGGTGGCCGCCGCCGCGGCCGAGCGGGCCCTCGTCCACGGCTACGCCCTGGTGCTGATCCCGCCGGTGCAGTCGGGCTCCGCGCTCTACTCCGTCGACATCGACGGCGCGATCGTGGTCGAACCGGCGTCGGACGACGCCGCCGTGGCCCAACTGCGCGAGCGCGGACTGCCGTACGTCGCGCTGGGCCGGCCCACGGCACCCGACGACGACGCCCCCTACGTGGACCTGCACGGCGGCAGGGTGGTGGAACTGCTCCTGGACCACCTGCGCGACCAGGGCGCCCGCAGCCCGGCGCTCATCGTCGGCGCGGGCACCCGGCACTCCGCGGTCGACGCCCGCGCCGCCTACGAACGGATCGCCGCCGCGTACGGCTGGCCGGCCGTCGTCGCCACCGCGCCGGAGGAGGGCGGCGAGCAGGCGGGGTACGACCGGTGCGCCGCGCTCCTCGCGGAGCACCCCGGCATCGACGCGCTGTGCGTGCTCGTCGACGCCTTCGCGGTCGGCGCCGTACGGGCGCTGCGGGACGCGGGGCGCCGGATCCCCGACGACGTCATGGTCGTCACCCGGTACGACGGGCTGCGCGCCCGCACCTGCGAACCCCCGCTCACCGCCGTCGACCTGGGCCTGGACCGGGCCGCCGCGGACGCGGTGGAACTGCTGCTCGCCCGGCTGGGCACGCGACCGGCCGCGGACGCGGCAGCCGGGCCGACGGAAACCGGGCCGGCGGAAGCGGGGGACGAGGTACCGGCCGCCGCCGTACCCCGGCTCGTCCCGCGCGCCTCGTCCCTGCGACGTCCGCCTACCGCCTCGGACGGGACGCGCCCGGGAACGGAGTAGAAGAGGACGCTTTTCCGGAACGGCCGACGAGCCGTCAGGGTCACGTCCCTGCCATGAGCGCCACCCCCGACACCAGGGCGAAGACGAGGACGAAGGCGCGCATCCTCCTCGCGTCGAGGCGCCGGTGCACCAGGCGGCTGAGCCAGGCTCCCGCCGCGAGCGCGGGCAGCAGCAGGAGCGCCCAGCCCATGTCCGCCGGACGGCCCCGCCCGGTGACGAACAGCAGGGCCAGGGAGGCGACTTCACCCACCAGAAAGCAGGCGGCGACCGTGGCCCGCAGCTCGCCGGGCGGCCGGTGCTGGTAGACGAGCGCGAGAGGCGGGCCGCCCACGCCGGTCGCGGTCTCGGTCAGCCCGGTGACGACACCGGCGCCCAGATAGGCACCGCGCCCCGGCACGAACGAGGGCACGACGAGGCTCACCACGGCCGCCAGGACCGTCGCCGCGCCGACCACGGCACCGAGAGAGCCTGCCGGGATCGCCCACAGCAGCGACAGCCCCGCCGGGGTCGCCGCAAGCCGCGCCGCCGTGATCCAGCCGGCGCCGCGCAGATCGAGACTGTGCCGTTCACGCCACGCGACGTACAGGTTGAGCGGGATCATCGCGGTCAGCACGAACACGGGCAGCAGCCCCGGATCGAGCAGCCCCGCGACCGGGGCCACGATCAGCGCGAACCCGAGGCCGCTGGCCCCCTGCACGAACGCGGCCGCCGCGACGGTCACCGCCAGCACCGCCAGGGTGCCGCCGCTCATCGCCGGTCACCGGGACAGGACATGTCCCCTCCCGCCGCCTCGGTGTGCGCCGCCGCCCGCTGCCGTGCCGCCACCGACGTCGGATGGGCCCGTGTCACCCCGGCGCGCCGTACCACCTGCGGGGCCAGCTCGGCGGCCCGGCGGACCAGTGCCGGTCCGTCCCAGTCCGGCGGCCAGCCGCGCCACAGGCGCAGGCGGCCGGCGACGAACACGGCGGTGAGCTGGTCCCGGTTGCCGCGCCGCACCAGTTCCCACGGCAGGTCCCAGGACGGCCGCATCTCCGGCCGGTCGAGGTCGGCCAGGAGGAAGTCCGCGGCGGCGCCGGGCACGATCCGTCCCGTGTGCCGGCCGAGTCCGACCGCGTCCGCGCCGCCCGCCGTGGCCCGCTCCCACCACGTCCAGCCGGCGCCGCAGGAGGAGTCCCCGCTGGCCAGGCCGTAGGTGAGCCGCTGAGCGAACTCCGCCGCGTCCGTGAGCCGGAAGCCGTCACCCCGGGTGCCGTCGGTGCCCAGCCCGAACCGGATGCCGCGCTCGGCGAAGGCGGTCGCCGGGGCGACGGCGTTGCCCTTCCACGCGCTGGCCACCGGGTTGTAGCTCACCGCGGCGCCGCTGTCCGCCAGCAGCGTGACCTCGACGGGGGTGAGCAGCGTCGCGTGCGCGGCCAGCAACTGCGGGCCCAGGGCGCCCACATGGCGCAGATGCTCCAGGGGCCGCAGTCCGTGCCGGACCAGTGAGCGCTCGACGGCGACGAGGTGCTCGTTCACATGGATCTGTACGACCGTGCCCGCGTCGGCGGCGAGCCGTGCCGTCGCGGCCAGCGTGTGCGCCGTCGCGGCCTCCGGCACGGACACGGCGAGCGAGGGACGGACCAGGTCGTCACCGCCGTAGCGCGCCAGGTGCTTCTCGGCCGCGGCGAGCACCGTCTGCGGATCCGCGTCGGCTCCGGTGCCGTCCGAGATGTCGTCGCAGACGAGCCCCAGCACACAGCGGATCCCCGCGTCCCGCGCGGCCGAGGCCACCACGTCCACGTCCACCGAGGCCCGGGTCCCCGACTCGGCGACGGTCGTGAAACCGCCCCGCAGGGACTCCAGCGCGGCCAGTTTCGCGGCGACGTAGGCCGACTCCTCGTCCAGGGCGCGCTCCAGCGGCACCCACACGCGGCGGAAGATCTCCGACGGCTCCCCGAAGGCGAGGGCGCCGCCGAAGCTCTGCGTCAGATGGTGGTGGGCGTCGACGAAGCCCGGCAGCAGCGCGTGCCCGGGCAGCCGGAGCGGGGTCAGCGACGGATGGGTCCGGACGATCCGCTCGACCGGGCCGACGTCACGGAACACGCCGTCCCGCACCACCACGGCCTGGAGCTCCAGCGGGCCGTCGGGAGTCAGCGTCACGTCGGGGACCAGCAGCAGCGCGCCGTGGCGGAGCCGGTCGGGGGTCAGGTCGGTCATGGTTCTCCGTGGTTCGAGGTGGCTGTGCGGGAGTTCAGGCACGGGCGGCCGGACTCGGCGCCTCGGCCGGCACGGCGGCAGCGGGGTCCGCGGTGCGCCGCCCCAGGTGGTGGAAGACGACGTTGAGGACGGCGGCGACGAGGGCGCCCACCGCCACGCCGCTCTCCAGCACGATCCGCACGTCGGACGGGAACCCGGCGTACACCCCGGGAACCAGGATCGGCAGCAGCCCCAGCGCGAGCGCCACGGCGCAGGTCACCGTGGCCGTGTGGTCCTCCAGCCGGGCCCGGCCGAGCATCTGCGCGCCGAGTACGGCGATCACCGCGAAGACGACCATCGCGGCGCCCCCGACCACGGCCGAGGGCATCACACTGATCGCCCGCGCGACGGGGGGCACGAAGCCGAGGACGACGAGGACCAGACCCGCGGCGGCCGTGACGTACCGGCTGCGCACGCCGGTGACCCGGACGATGCCGATGTTCTCCCCGCTGGTCACCATCAACGGCAGCCCGAAGCAGCCGCCGAGCAGCGAGGTCAGCGCGTCGCCGCGCACCGTGCACGGCACGTCGGTGCGGACGTCGAGGTCCTTGCCGACCGCCTCGGCGTTGATGACGGTCTGCCCGGTCGCCTCCGCCATGGACGCGAGGCTGTACAGCATCAGCGGCAGCGCGGCGAGCAGGTCGAAGACGGGCGTGCCGAACGGCAACGGCCTGGGTACGCCGACCAGTTGACCGGACAGTGCGGAGCCCGGGTGGACCTGGCCGAGGGCGAGGGCGAGGGCGGTGCCGGCCGCGAGGCCGAGCAGTACGGCGAGTTGCCGCAGGACCCCGCGCAGCAGCCGGGTGAAGACGACGATCAGGCCGATGGTGGCGAAGGCGAGCCCCAGCCGTACCGGGTCCGCGAAGCCCGGCGTACCGGGCTGCCCGGTGACGAGCAGCGCGCCGACCTTCACCAGGTTGACCCCGACGATCACGATCATCGTGCCGATGACCAGCGGCGGGAAGAACCGCAGCAGCCGTGCGAACAGCGGCAGCACCAGGAAGGTGAAGGCGGAGGTCAGCAGCACGGCGCCGGTCGCCGTGCGCAGCCCGTGGGCTTGCGCGATCGACAGGAACAGGATCAGCGGCGCACCGCCCGGCAGCATCACGAACGGCAGCCGCGGCCCGAACTTCCAGGGGCCGAGGGACTGGACGAGCGAGCCGATCCCGGACAGCAGCAGAGCCGCCGAGAGCAGGTCGACGGTGATGACCGGGCTGAGCCGGAGGGTGGCGCTCATCAGGAAGACCGCGGAGATCGGTGTGGCCGCCATGACGAGTACGTGCTGGATGCCGAAGAGCAGGATCCGCCCGAGGGGGCGGGACTCGTCGACGGGGTGCACGGCACCGGGGCCGGCGGACGGTACGGAGGAGGGATCTGCGGACGGTACGGGGGTGGGGTCGACAGGATGTACGGGACTGGACACGCGCGGGCTCCGTTCGGCTCGCTCGGCTCAGGCCTCGACGATCCGGCCGGGACGGCGGCCAAATCGATTTGGCCGCATCGATTCGGCCGTCAGTATGAGGGCGTCGACGGGGGGTGGGTCAAGGGGGTGACCGGTGAACGGGACACTGTGGGTACGGGCGGGACTACTCGATGCCTCCGCCCGGGATCCCGGATTCAGGCGTTCTTGCGGGCCACGCCTCCGTAGAAGCCGATCGCTTCGGAGCCGGGCGGCGGAGTGGAGTCCGGGCGCCAGAACGGGACCTGGGTCAGGCCGGGCTCGACCAGTTCGAACCCGTCGAAGAACCGCGCGACCCGGTCGCGGGACCGAAGGTTCATGGTGGCGGTCGCGCTGTTGTAGACGGCCTCGGCCTCGCTGCGGTCGTCGGCGAAGTCGCCCGTCGCATGCGAGAGCACCAGGAAGCTGCCGGCCGGGAGCGCGTCGCGCAGGGTGGCCACGATCCGCTCGGGCTCCTCCGCGTCGCGGATGAAGTGCAGGATCGCGACGAGGAACAGGGCGACCGGCTGGTCGAAATCGATGATCCGCCGGACCTCGGGGTGATCGATGACGGACTGCGGATCGCGCAGGTCGGCGAGCACGATGCTGGTGGTGCCGGCCCGGCTGAGCAGCGCGTCGCCGTGGGCCTTCACGATCGGATCGTTGTCGACATAGGCGACGCGCGCGTCCGGAGCCGCTTCCTGGGCGACCTCGTGCACGTTCGGCGAGGTGGGCAGCCCGGTGCCGACGTCGAGGATCTGGCGGACGCCACTGCCTATCACGTACCGGACCGCACGGTGCAGAAAGGAGCGGTTGGCCCGTACGGAGATCCACACCTCGGGTGCCGCCGCGGCCAGTTGGTCGCCCGCCAGTTGGTCCACCTCGTAGTTGTCCTTGCCGCCCAGGAGGTAGTCGTAGATCCGTGCGGGATGCGGCTTGCTGGTGTCGATGTGCACGGCCCGGCCGCCGTCCTGAGTCACGCTGTGCTCCTCTCCACGACCGTCACGGCCTCGGTCCCGCAAACGGTTGGCCAAAGCTTCCCATATCAACTACCGGTAGCGCGCACGGAGTTCCCGGAGCTGAGGAGGCGATCCCGGCGGCCGCGCACGCCCCACAGCTCGCCCGGCGTCCCTGGTCGAGGGCACCCGGTGGGTCGCGGTGATCCAGGAAGGGCCGGCCGGGTGGTGTCCGGGGCGGGACGGGTTCGCGCCGGGTCGTGTTCGCACGGAGTCGTCCCCGCGCCGGGCCACGCACATGCCGGGTGGTGCCCGGCGTTCCCCCTGAAGGGCCGGGTGGGGCTCACCCGTGCTCGCCCCGTACCTGACCCGGGTGTGTCTCACACCGGCCTGCCCCGCGCCCTGGGCGTGTCTCACGCGGCCGGATCTGCCCCGCGCCCCCGCCCGGGCCGCGTGCGGCACTCGGCCGGCCTGCCCTGCGCATCGGACGCACCTCGCGGGTCGGGCGCGTCTCCGTGCGCGGGACGCATCTCACGGGCCGGGACCGCCCGTGCACCGGGCGGCCGTCACCCGGGCGGCTCGTTCGGCTGGCCTGTGCGTCGTCGGTGTCGGATGGTCGGAACAAGATCGGTGAGTCGAAGCTTCGTCCGACCGGTCGCGGGTCGTCCCTCCGTGTCCGTGACGAGGCGGGCGACGCGCCGGGGGCGGGGAACGGTTAATCCATGCGCTCGGGTCGTTCCCCGCCCTTCCAGCTCTCCCGCCCCGGCTCGGCCGGTGCTCGTCGCTGCCGCTCGGGCCCGCCGGAGGAGTCCGCGCTCCGTCGCGCGGGAGCCCGCCACCCGCCGGAGACCTCCTTGGCCGGCTTGTGCGGGAAGCGGCGTTCGGCGTACCGCTGTGCCTCGCCGGCGGGGCGGACGGCCAGGCAGTAACCGGACTTGTAGCTGGGCTTGAAGGCGAGGCTCTGCCCCATCGACGCGTTCTCCGGATCGGTGACCCGGGAGCGGAAGCCGGCGGCGTCCTCGCTGCCGGCCACGGTCCGCACCCAGTCGGTGAACCCGCTCATGAACTCCCGGTAGTTGGGGGTCGTGCAGGCCAGGGCGTCGACTCCGTGCCGACAAGTGGCCGGGTCCTCTGGGACGGCGGGCGGCCCGTACCCATGACGGCGGTCCGGGAGGCCGTCGACGCGATCGGCATGCGCGAGGCGGTCGAGCGGCTTCCCCACGGGCTCGGCACCGCGCTCGCCACGCGAGAACTTCGGGAGCGCCGAGCTGTCCGGCGGACAGTGGCCGCGCCTGGCCCGCGGGCGCGCGCTGTACCGCCGTACCCCCTGCTCATCCTGGACGAGCTGACGTCACTCAGGTCGTTGCAGCGTGCATAGGATCGCCGGCATGACACTGCGACCTGTTCAGGTGAACATCAAGGCTCTTGATGACGCGGCGGTCGGCCGGTTCTGGGGGGAGGCGCTCGGCTGGGGTGTTTCCAGGTCGGGAGGCGGCGCGACCGCCGTTCTCCCCGCCGGTTTCGACTGGCTGGACCCGGTCACCGTCTGCGTCGACGTCATCGCCGTCCCGGAACCCGGGACAACGGCAAAGAACCGTGTGCATCTGGATCTCGCCACCACCTCTGCGGCCCATCAGGCGGAGTTGGTCGCGCGCCTCCGGTCTCTCGGTGCGACGCCCGCCCGCGTGGGCCAGGGCACAGTGCCATGGACGGTTCTCGCCGACCCGGAGGGCAACGAGTTCTGTGTGCTGGAGCCTCGGGAGAGGTACCGGGACACCGGCCCGATCGCCCGGGTGGTGGTCGACTGTGCGGATCCGCGGGCCATGGCCCGGTTCTGGGACCGGGCGATGGACTGGACCCTGCACGAGGTTACCGACGCTCATGCTGTGTTGCGCTCCGCCAAGGGTGTCGGCCCGTATCTCGAGTTCCTCCGCACGCCCGGAGTGAAGACCGTGCCGGACCGCGTCCATCTCGACCTGGTGCCGTGCCCCGGTGACGATCAGGAGGCGGAGGTGACCCGGCTGCGGGCCCTCGGCGCCACCGACCTCGACGTCGGCCAGGGTGACGTCCCGTGGAAGTGCATGGCTGACCCGGAAGGCCACGAGTTCTGCGTTCTCGCCCGCTCTTGACGCGGAGCCTCGACGACACCCCGGCACCTGAGCTCTGTCTGCTCGTGCGCCATGCCCCCCGAGTGGGTTGCGCTGCGGCCTCTCGAACTTCACGACGCGCCGCTGAAGTTGGTCGATGTCCGGTGCGGCGGCGGGCCCGGACTCACGCACGTCACACCACGGCCGGGAAACCCCGAGAGAAGTCAGCTGCGTGCACACCTTCCGTCCGACGCCCGTCCGGCCGTTCCCTGGACAGACGGGCATCGGTTTCCTTAGAGTTCCTGTCCAGGAATGGAAAATCAGTCCAAGCACTCCGGATGCCGTCCTGCGTGACGCTCGGCTGAAACCACGTGGTACGACGGAAGGGAAGAGAGACCGCCATGGCCCCCGATTCGCCCGTAACGTTCGACCACGTCCGTGCGGCCGCCGCACGCCTCGAAGGCGTCGCCCACCGCACCCCCGTCGTCACCTCGCGCACCCTGAACGCCCTCGTGGGCGCCGAGGTGTTCATCAAGTGCGAGAACTTCCAGCGCGTCGGCGCCTTCAAGTTCCGCGGCGCCTACAACGCGGCCGCCCAGCTCTCCCCGGACCAGCTGGCCAAGGGCATCGCCGCCTACTCCTCCGGCAACCACGCCCAGGCCACCGCCCTGGCCGCCCGCGAACTCGGCACCAGTGCCGTCATCCTGATGCCCGAGGACGCCCCGCGCCTCAAGCGGGAGGCGACCGCCGGATACGGCGCCGAGATCGTCACCTACGACCGCTACACCGAGGATCGCACCGCCCTCGGTACGGCGCTGGCCGAGGACCGCGGCCTGGCCCTCATCCCGCCCTACGACCACCCCCATGTCATCGCCGGACAGGGCACCGCGACCCTCGAACTCCTCGACGAGACCGGCCCGCTCGACGCGCTGCTCGTGCCGGTCGGAGGCGGCGGGCTGATCGCCGGCAGCGCCACCGCCGCCAAGGCCCTGCACCCCGGCATCCGGGTCATCGGCGTGGAGCCGGAAGAAGGGGACGACACCAAGCGCTCCCTGGAGAGCGGCGCCCGCGTCACCCTGCCCGTGCCCCGGACCATCGCCGACGGGCAGGCCCTGCCCACGCCCGGCGAGCTCACCTTCGAGATCAACCGACGCCTGGTCGACGCCATCGCCCTCGTCAGCGACGCGGAGATCGTCACCGCCATGCGCTTCGCCTTCGAGCGTCTGAAGATCGTCCTCGAGCCCAGCGGCGCCACCGGCCTGGCCGCACTCCTGGCCGGCCGCGTCGACAACCTCCCGCCCCGCATCGGCATCATCGCCTCCGGTGGCAACATCGACACCGGTCGGTTTGCCGAACTCGTCGGCGGATGAGGGGCGTTACCACGCGACACGAGCCAAGCCCCCCGGTTGCACACGCAGATGTACGGCGCGCCACGCAAGGCCGGTGGGACCTGGCCGACACCCCGGCGCGGGGATCCCCTAGGGTCGAGCCATGACGAGTGAGTTCAGCGACGCCTTCCTGCTGGAGGCCGAACGGCACGCCGCCTGGGGTGCCGCGCAGTTGGAGGCCCTGACCGCGTTCCTGCCCGAGGGGCCGTGGAGCGCCGAGCTGTCGTCCTGTCTCTACCGGCAGGGACACGTGACCCTGCGCGTCGCCGTGCTGGGCACGTACGACATGACCGAGCAGTCCTGGATGTGGGGTTGGGCCAACCCCGGACTGCGGGGCGCCGAGGTGGTGGCCGCGACCGGCGCGGTCGAGCGGTACGGACGGGACCACGGCATCGCCGAACTGACCGAGGAGGTCCTGCACCTGTCCGGGTTCGCCGATCCGCGGCGCGCGGCGGAGATGCTCGCCTTCACCGGCATGGGAGTGGCGGGAGCACCCGGCTACATAGGCGTGCCCGCGGGCGGTGGCACCCAGGTCTACTTCCTTCCCGACGACCCGCAGGTCCCGCGCGCCGGAGTCGACCCCGTGAGCCTGCCCAGGACCCTGCTCACCGGAGCCGGGCTCATCGGCCGCTCGTCACGGCACGTGGTGACCGGCTACTTCGACTACCACGGCCTGCCCCGGCGCGACGAGGCCGGCCGGATCGTCGCCGACCTGCCGGGCGGCAACGCCGTCGAGGTCGACTTCGACGCGGCCGGCCGGATCGCGGGCGTCGGGGTCAAGGTGCTGCCCTGACGCCGGCTGCGCAGGCATGGGGGGATGGAATCCCGACGACCGGCCACGCGACGGCGGCGGCTCCGTCTCCGCGGAGGGAACCACGTACCGCTCCCGCATCTTGGAGCGCAAGGCCGGCGCGACCGCGGAGGCGATGTCCAGGACCTGCTCCCGGGTGATCGGCGCCGGGGACCTCGACGGCGACGGGCGCGGCGACGGCCGGCCCTCGACGGCTCCGGCGAGCTGTGGCGCCAGCACGGCACCGGCACCGGCAAGCTCGCCGACCGTGTGCTGGTCGTCCGCGACCGGGGCAAGTCCTACCGCCAGGTGCTCGGCACCGGCGACCTCAACGGCGACGGCAGGGCCGACCTGCTCTCGGCCGGCTCCGACGGCGTGGCCTGGCTGAACCCGGCCACCGGCCACGGCACCTTGGGCAGCCGGGTCCGCGTCGGCTCGGGCTGGTCCGGCCGCCCCCTTTCCTGACCGGCGGCCCGCACCGGAGGGCACCCCTTGGTGCGGGCCCACATCCCCTGGCCGGGTCGAACGGCCTCATGAGCGATGCAGCATCCGGCCCCTGCTCAGCCCGCCGGCACCGCCGGGTGTACTCGGTGGTGCCGGCGAGCGTCATCGACCGGATGCCGCCTTTGCTCGCCGCGTGCGCCGCCATACAGGGGCGCGCGAACCGGGCCGACGCGGAGCTGAAGTCGACGACTCCCGCGTCATGACCTGCCGACGCCGACGGAGGCGCAGTGTCCGTGCCGCCGTACCGCCTCCACGACGTCGTCATCACTGACCGGGGCACTCCCGCATCCCGGAGTCGGTGCCGGACGGCCCGGGCCCCCTGTGTCTGCGGAACGCGGCAGGGGTCATCCAGCCGCGCAGCGTGGCATCGATCGTCGACCGGAACGTGATCTCCGCCGTGGTGGCGTCGAGGGCGCCGGCCAGTTCGAGCATCACCAGGCCGTGCAGCGTCACCCACAGCGAGAGGGCGATCCGGGTCGCCTCCCCGGTGAGTACGGATGCCGTCGACGCACGGTCGATCGCCGCGAGCAGCGGTCGGACGGGGTCGGCGGTGCCGACCGGGCCCGACGGGTCGAACGACTGCACTCCGCCGAACAGGACCGCGTACAGCCGAGGGTGCTCGCGTCCCCACCGTCGGTACGCGACGGCCAGCGCGTGGAGGTCGGAGAGGGGATCCGCCGAGACCGGCACCGCCGAGAGGTGCTGGTGCAGCCCGGCGACGGCTCTGTCCCGTACCTCGACGATCAGTCCGTCCTTGCCGCCGAACAGCGAGTAGACCGCCGTGGTCGACGTGCCTGCCGCCGCGGCGACGGCGCGCACGGTCAGTGACTCGCGCGTGCCGGTGGCCAGCAGTTCGGTCGCGCACGCCACCAGTCGTTCCCCGACTGACTCGTCGTTCGTTCTCGGCCGTCCCATGGGATCAGTCTAGCGAGTTTGATAACGTCGTTTTGAAACGCCGTTCTGAAACTCTGGGGGCTCTCCATGTCCATATCCGCATCCGCTCCGCGGCCGGTGCGTGCCGTCGGACGCTTACTGGTGGTCACCGCCGCCATCGCGGGCCTGGTCGCCGTCTTCCTCGCGATGCTCGTGCTGACCGACGGGGCCGGCGGGGGTCTGGCCGCGTGGGGGACGGTGGTCGTGGCCGGGACGGCCGTCGCGCTCCGGCGCGGCGGGCGCCGCACCGGGCCCGCCCGGCTCGTTCCCTTCCTGCCGGTGGCTCTCGCAGCCGCGTTGACGGCGTCGGTCTGCATCCCGACCGTCCCGACGGCCCGGCGGTACCCGCCCGCGCTGCCCTTCGTGACCGCCCAGCACTGGAAGCTCTCGACGGGCAGCAGGGTCGCGGTCTACCACTACCCACCCCGCGACTCCGGCGCCCGGCACCCCGTCCCGCTGGTCTATCTCAACGGCGGCCCGATGCGCGGCATCTCGCTGCTGGACCACCGCTTCCTGCGTCTCCTGGCGCGCAAGGGCTACGACGTCTACGCCTACGAGCAGGCCGGTGGCGGACGCAGCGACCTGCTTCCGATGAGCCGGTACACGATCGCCAGGTCGGTGCGCGACCTCGGTGCCTTCGTCGACCGCCTGGGCCGGGGCCGAGTCGACGTCCTCGGCTTCTCCGCGGGCGCGGTCGTCCTCACCCGGGGGCTGGCCGACCCGCGTGTCGCCGGGCGCCTGCACCGGGCGGTCATCGCCGAGCCGGGCCCGATGGACGGCCCCACGGCGCGACTCACCGGGCACACCGGACGCCCCTCAGCGCGCGGCCTCGCTCCGTCCCCGACGGGGCCGCGATCGACCCATGTCCCGCGGTACGCCGTCGCGTTCGGGCTGATGCGTCTCGGGCTCCTCAGCCCCGGCAACGGTCTGATCGGCCAGGCCGAGGGCGACAACGCGTTCACCGCCGCCGACCTCGGCGGCGACACCGCCTCCGCCTACTGCGCGCGCGACGCCCATCGCATCCCGGTGGAGGACACGGCGGAGAACTTCTCCTTCAGCCCCGCCGCCAGTCTCCGCATCCAGCAGACGGTCAAGGACTCGGCGTCCCTGGCCCCCCGACTGCGGCGCTCCCGGACCCCCGCGATGCTGATGATCGCCGAGTGCTCCTCCCAGGTCCGCCGGTGGGAGACCGCCGTCCTGGCCACCGATCCCGCCGTCGAGCGCACCCAGTACCTGCCCGGGGTCGGACATCACCTGTGGAACGGCCTCGACGACAACAACGAACGAGCCGCGGCCGTCATCACCGCGTTCCTCCAGGGTGCACGGGCACCCCTTCCGAACTACCCGACCCGTGCGGACATACCGGCCTTCCTGAGCACCGGGAAGTGAGGCCGGCCGCCGGTCCGCCCGGCCGCACCACGGCACTCCGGCCGTTGTCAGTGGTGGCCCTTACGGTTTGATCAGTGAGGACCTGCGGGAAAGGCCGCGGGTCCGCCCTGGGGAGGGGTCTGCCATGACGTCCGCGGTGTCGACGACGTATCTGGAGTTGTCGCAGGAGGGCGGCGGCGCCCACAAGTTCTACGAAGTGACCGTCGACGGCACAGTGGTGACGGTGCGGTACGGCAGGATCGGCGCCGCCGGGCAGATCCAGACGACGACCTTCCCGACCGCCGAGAAGGCCAGGGCGGCCGCCGCGAAGAAGGTGGGGGAGAAGGTCCGCAAGGGATATGCCCCGGCCGTCCAGGGGCAGCGCGCCCCGCGCCCGGTGACCCGGCGTCAGGTCAGCTCGGCCCCGTCCACCGCGCGGGCGGTCGCGCCCGTGCTGTGGCGGTTCCGCACCGGCTCGGCCGCCTTCGGCATCCATGTCGACGACGACCACTGCTGGGTCGGCAACCAGGCGGGTGACGTCTACACCCTGGGCCACGACGGCGCCGTCCTCTCCCGGTTCAGCCTGCCGGACGGGGTGAAGTGCCTGGTCGCCGACGACTTCTGGATCTACGCGGGCTGCGACGACGGCAAGGTTTACGACCTCTCCTCCAAGCTGCCGTTCGCCGCGTACGACATCGCCTCCGACGTCGACATCTTCTGGCTGGACATCCACGAGGGCATCCTGAACGTGTCGGACCGCGACGGCCGGCTCACCGTCATCGACCACGAGGACGAACACCAGTGGGCCCGCCGCAGCCAGGGCGGGCACGCCTGGATGATCCGCGCCGACGACCGCGCCGCCTACCACGGCCACCAGCGGGGCGTCACCGCCTACGCGCCCGACGGCAGCGGCGAGTTGTGGCACAGGGACACCAACGGCAGCGTCCTCTTCGGCTGGCAGGAGGACGCCGCCGTCTACGCGGGCACCCACCACCACGTGGTCCAGCGGCTGTCGAAGGCGACCGGGGCCATCGAGGCGACATACCGTTGTGACAACGCGGTGTATTCGTGCGCGACCTCCCCGGGCGGGCGGTTCGTCTTCGCCGGGGACGCCGCTTCGTCCGTCTACTGCTTCGACCAGGACGGCACGCGTCTGTGGAAGCTCGGCACGGGCGGCGGCTCGGCGCTGTCGATGCAGTACCGCGACGAGCGGCTGTACCTGGTGACCACCGACGGCTCACTGGTGTGCGTCGACGCGAGCGAGACGGCCATCGCCGCGGCCGAGCAGGGCACGGTCCCGGTCGCACGGGACGTCAAGCTCGCCGCGGCCCTGCCCACCTACCAACCCGCCACCGCCGTGGCCGAGGTGGCCACCGTCGCGCAGGCTCCCGCCGGAGCCGTCGTGGTCGAGTGCGTGCAGGAAAGCGGCCGACTCCGGGTCCACGTGGTGTCCGAGGGCTACGACACCTCCTGGAACGTCCAGTTCCCGCGGGCGATACGCAGGCCGGGCGCCCGCTACGTCGTGGACGCCCTGCACCCGGCGGCCGGCGGCTTCTACCGCGTCCGCGGCGACATCCGCCGCCTGCTGTGACGCCCTCCCCGGCTCCGGGCGGCCGCCCGGAGTCCGGGACCGCACAACAGTCGCCTCCGTCGTCAACTCCCCGCCAGGCAGGGACCGTGAGGTGTTTCGTGTGCCGACCGGCACAGCTGGGCGTGCGCCTCAGGGTCGTGCGCTCGCCGCCTGCGCCAGCACCTCCCGCGCCACCGAGAGCACCTCGGCGCGATCCTCCGGCACCAGTCCGATGCGGGTACGGCGGTCCAGGAGGTCCGACTCGTCCAGTGCGCCCTCGTGCCGGACCGCCCACAGCAGTTCCGCGCGGGTGACCGGGTGACCGGGCAGGACCCGCTCGGCCAGCGCGGGATCCTCGGCCGCGAGGGAGTGGACGGCCTCCGCCTCGGTGCCGTAGCGGCGGACGAGACGCGGGGGCGCGGAAAGGTTGCGCAGCCGGCCGGGTGCGGCGGCGCCGACCAGGGGCAGCGCGGCGGTGGGGGAGGGCGCGGCGGGCAGGCCCCGGGCGGCGGTCGCGGCGTCCACGGCGTCCTGGGCCATCCGCCGGTAGGTGGTGAGCTTGCCGCCGACGATCGTGGTGACGCCGTCGGGAGACGTCAGCACCGCGTGCCGGCGGGAGATGTCGGAGGTGCGGGCGGACGAGCCGTCGTGGCCGTCGTGCCCGGAGGCGTCCAGCAGGGGCCGCAGTCCGGCGAAGGCGCCGACGACCTCCTCCCGGGTCACCGGCGTGTCCAGGACCGAGCCGAGGACGTCGAGAAGGAAGCCGATGTCGGTCTCGGGTACCTCCGGGACGTCCGGGATGCCGCCCTCGACCGGCTCGTCGGTGAGACCGACGTACACCCGGCCGTCGCCCTGTGGCAGGACCAGCACAAAGCGGTTCGTCTCGCCGGGGATGGGGATGTGCAGGCCGGCCGGCAGGGTGCCGAGCCGCTCGGAGCGCAGGACCAGATGGGTGCCGCGGGAGGGCCGGATCCGGATGCCCTCGACGAGGTCGCCCGCCCACACCCCGGACGCGTTGATGACCGCGCGGGCCTTGATCTCACCCTCCTCGCCGGTGAGTTCGTCACGGATCCGGGCGCCGCTGCCGGTCAGCTCCAGCACCCTGACCCGGGTGAGCACCCGGGCGCCCTGCGCGGCGGCCGTCCTGGCCAGGGCGGTGACCAGCCGGGCGTCGTCGGTCACTTTGCCGTCCCAGGACAGCAGTCCGCCGCGCAGTGCGGCCGAGCGCACCGTGGGCGCCAGGTGCCGGGCTTCCGTCGCCGACAGCCGGCGCGGGGCGGGCAGGATCCGGCGTGGGGTCCGGGCGGCCAGCCGCAGCATGTCCCCGGCCCGGAACCCGGCCCACGCCAGCGAGGCCTGGGCCCGGGACACCAGCGGGGTCAGCGGCAGGACGAACGGCTGCGCGGCCACCAGATGCGGGGCGGTCCGCGTCATCAGCACCCCGCGTTCGACCGCGCTCTCGTGCGCCACGTCGAACTGCGCGGAGGCCAGATAGCGCAGCCCGCCGTGGATCAGCTTCGAACTCCAGCGGGAGGTGCCGAAGGCCAGGTCGTGGGCGTCCACGGCGACCACGTCAAGGCCGCGGGCCGCCGCGTCCAGCGCGGCTCCGGCGCCGGTGGCACCGAGCCCGACGACCAGGACGTCGGCGACCCTGCCGTCGGTGGCCTCGGCCAGTTCGCGGCCACGGCGGTGTGCGCTGAGGGACGAGCCGGCGTCGGCCCTGGTGTGGCTCATGGCGTGAGGGTCCTCTCCAGGAGGGTGCGCAACTCGCCGAGGAAGGCGGCGGAGTCGAGCTCCGGATCGTCCTCGTCGGTCATCGTGCGCAGGGACAGGGTGAAGGACTGCACGGTCAACAGCAGGGCGCGGGCCTGTCGTTCGACATGCCCGGGGCGCACGGAGCCGTCCGCGTGGCCGTCGCGCAGACCGTCGGCCAGCAGCGTCAGCAGTGCCTCCTGGCTCGCTCCGCGCCGGTCGAGCACATAGGGCAGCAGCAGTTCCGGATCGACGTCGACGATCTTGCGGAAGAGCGGGTGCGCACGGAAGGCCTCGACGCCCGCCACCAGTCCGTCCACGATCCGGGTGCGGGTGTCCGTGCGCGAGGCGGGCTCGGGGATCGCCCGGGTGGCCACGTCGATCCACTCGCGGGTCATCAGATCGCCCACCAGGGTCCGCAGATCCGGCCAGCGCCGGTACAGCGTCATCCGCGAGACACCGGCGCGGCGGGCCACGTCGGCGAGGGTGGTGCGGCGGACCCCGACGGCGAGCACACAGTCGCGCACCGCGTCGAGCACATGATCGTTGTCCGAACCGTTGTGACGAATAGGCGTCATGTGTCACAGTGTAACGCCCCGGGGGTCGGGCGCAGCAGACACCGTCACCCCGGGGGCGGCCCGCCGGCCGTCGCGTGAACCGAGGACACCGAGCACACCGACCTGTGAGGACGACCGTTCAATGGACATGCTGTGGAACGGCTGGGGCGACCCGGCCAAGGCGGCACCGCTGCCCGACTCGGTGACCGGACTGCTCCGCGACCTGCTCGGCGTCAAGCCCCGCACCACCCCCGCCCTCACCCTCGAGGACATCGAACTGCCCGCCACCACGGCCTCCCCGGCCGCGCTCAAGGCGCTCGCCGAGGCCGTCGGCGACGAAGACCACGTCCGCACCGACAGCGACAGCCGCATCCGGCACACCCGCGGCAAGTCCACCCCCGACCTGCTGCGCATCCGCGCCGGGGACTTCGCGGACGTCCCGCAGGCCGTGGTCCTGCCCGCCTCCCACGACGAGGTCCTCGCCGTCCTGCGCGCCTGCGCCGCCCACGGCCTCGCCGTCGTTCCCTTCGGCGGCGGCACCTCGGTCGTCGGCGGACTCGCCCCCCAGCGCACCGCGTTCATCGCCCTGGACCTGCGCCGCATGAACGGCCTGCTCGACCTCGATCCCGTCTCGCGCACCGCCGTGCTCCAGCCGGGACTGCGCGCCCCCGACGCCGAAGCCCTGCTCGCCGAACAGGGCTTCACCCTCGGCCACTTCCCGCAGTCCTTCGAGTGGGCCACCATCGGCGGCTTCGCGGCCGCCCGCTCCAGCGGCCAGGCGTCCGCCGGGTACGGCCGCTTCGACGAGATGGTCCTCGGCCTGACCCTCGCCACGCCCGAGGGCACCATCGAGACCGGCCGCGCCCCGCGCTCCGCCGCCGGCCCCGACCTGCGCCAGCTGATCCTCGGCTCCGAGGGCGCCTTCGGCGTCATCACCTCCGTCACCGTACGGATCCGTCCGCTGCCGCAGGTGCGCGTCTACGAGGGCTGGCGGTTCGCCTCCTTCGAGGAGGGCGCCGCCGCGCTGCGCAGGCTCGCCCAGGACGGACCCCGGCCGACCGTGCTGCGGCTGTCCGACGAGACCGAGACCCTCATCGGCCTGGCCCAGCCCGACGCCATCGGCGGCGACTCGGCGCAGAGCGCGGCCGGCTGTCTCGCCATCACCGGCTACGAGGGCACGGCCGAGGACACCGCACAGCGCCGGGAGCAGGCGGCGGCCGTCCTCACCGCCTGCGGCGGCACCCTCCTCGGCGCCGAACCGGGCGAACGCTGGGCCCACGGCCGCTACTCGGCGCCATACCTGCGCGACGCGCTGCTCGACGTCGGCGCCTTCGCCGAAACCCTCGAGACCGCCGCCTTCTGGTCCTGCATCCCCGACCTCTACACGGCCGTACGCACCGCCCTCACCGACACCCTCACCGAGGCCGGCACCCCGCCCCTGGTCATGTGCCACATCTCCCACGTCTACGAGAACGGCGCCTCGCTGTACTTCACGGTCGTCAGCGCCCAGGGCGAGGACCCGGTGGCCCACTGGACGCCCGCCAAGCACGCGGCCAACGAGGCCGTACTGGCGGCCGGAGGCACCATCTCCCACCACCATGGAGTCGGCACCGACCACCGCGACTGGTACGTCCGCGAGGCCGGACGGCTCGGCATCTCGGCCCTGCGTGCCGTCAAGCGCCGCCTGGACCCGGAGGGCCTGCTCAACCCCGGTGTCCTGCTCCCCACCGACTGACCCACCGATCCGCTGACCGACCCCACCCGATCCGCCTGCTTCGGAGGCACACCGATGCGACAGTTCACCGCCGTCGTCAACCCCACCGCGGGCGGCTCCACCGGGGCGGCGACACTGCTGCACCTGGCCCGGCTGCTGCGCGAGGCCGGAGCCGAGCTGGAGACGGAGTACAGCAACAGCCTCGCCCACGCCCAGGACATCGCCCGCCGCGCCGGCGAACACGGCCGGATCGTCCTGGCCGTCGGCGGCGACGGCATCGCCGGCGGCATCGGCGGCGCACTCAGCGGCACCGGAACCGTCCTCGGCCTGGTGCCCGCCGGACGCGGCAACGACTTCGCCCGCGCCCTGAGACTGCCCGCCGACCCCGCCGCACTCGCCGACATCCTGCTGCACGCCGAACCACGGCCGGTCGACACCATCGAGGTGGAGTCGGCCGTCCACCCGCGCACCGTCGTCCTGGGCAGCGTCTACGCCGGCGTGGACGCGGTGGCCAACCGGCACGCCAACCACGCCCGGCTGCTGCGCGGCTCCGCCTCCTACTACGCGGGCGGCCTGCGTGCCGTCACCACCTGGCGCGCGGCCGACTACCGCGTCACCGTCGACGGCGAGGAACACACCCACCGCGGCTACACCGTCGTAGCGGCCAACTCCCCCTACTACGGCTCCGGTCGGCTCATCGCCCCCGACGCACGCGTCGACGACGGCCTGCTGGACGTCGTGATGATCCGCGAGGCACCGCGCCGGCTGTTCTTCACCCTGATGAACGAGCTGAAGACGGGCGGACATGTGCACCGCCCCGAGGTGCGCGTGCTGCGCGGCAGGGAACTGCGCATCGAGGCGAACCGCCCCGTCCCCTACGGTGCCGACGGCGAGGTCGACGCCACCCTGCCCGTCACGCTGCGGGTACGACCCGGAGACCTGCCGGTGCTGTACTGACCCCGCGCGGCCGCGGCACGGGAATTCCTGACCCGGACCGAGAAGTGACACCGCATCGGTGCAGGACCGGCCCGCCTTGGGTAAGGGAAGGGAACCGGGCCGAGGGCGCCGGGGAGGGGTTGGTCGCACATGACGCTGGAGCCCGCCGAGGGCGTGGTGCAGGCGGTCGTCCTGTACGACGGACGACTGCTGCTCGTGGCGGATGGCCACGGCTGGGCCCTGCCGTCCGGTACTCCCCAACCGGCCGAGTCGGCCGAGGCCACCGCGGCGCGCGTCGTCTACGAACTCACCGGATACCTCGTGGACGGCACGGAGTCCCTGGCCCAGCGCCACGGTCCGCAGGCAGACGGTGCGTCGGCGGCGGCGGTGGTGTGCCAACTGCTGAGCGAGTCCCCCTCGGACGGGGCCGCTCTCGCACCCGAGCAGGTGCGCTGGGCGGCGATTCCCGAGACCACCGAGGTCGCACTCCCGGCAGCCGTACGCGAGTACCTCCGGGGACACACGCCGGTGTGACGGGCCTGCCGGTCAGCCCGCACCGCGAAGGTGAGCCGCCGCCCGTGACGGAGGCGGACGGTCCGGCACTCACCCCCCCCGGCCGACGACCGGCGTGGCACGCAGATGGCGCATCCCGTCACGCCGACGCCGGCGCCGACGGGCCCGGCACGCCGCACGGCTCTGTCGTGGGTGAGGGCCGGCTGTGCTCTCGTTCGTCGGTCGTGGCGGCAGGACCGGCTCACCGGCCGGGCAGGTCCATCACGTCCACTCCGGTGCCGGCCGGCGCGCCTCCCGGTGGGACCACCGCGAGGCTGTCCGCCGGGGCGAGGCCGCGCAGCATCGCCGGGCCGTCGAACGGCAGCGGCGTCACCTCCTGTCCCGCGGTGAACACCGGCAGCAGCCGGGTGTCGTGCGAATGCCCGGGCAGCGCGGAGCCGGCCACCCGCCGGTCCGGCTCGGTGCCGGAGTGCCCGCCGAGGCGGCGCAGCAGCGGCTCGGCCAGCGGAGTCCACGAGCAGCCGGGCGCCCACCACCCGGAGCGTGTCGTGCAGGAAGTCCACCGGTCCGGCGGCGGCGCTCCCCGTCGTGACCACGACGTCGGCGGGCGAGCGGCGCACGGCCTCCCGGCGAGCGGAGACGTCGTCGGCGAGCAGACGATGGCCGATCAGCTCGGCACCGCAGGCGTGCAGCCACGGCGGCAGCAGCGGCCCGAGCGCGTCACGGACCCGCCCGCCGCGCGGCACGCCCTGCTGGAGCAACTCGTCCCCGAGAACCAGCAGTTCGACGCCGGGCCGGCGGTGCAGCGTCAGCCGGTCGTAGCCGGCGGCGGCCGCCAGGCCCAGCACCCGCTCGGTCACTGTGGTGCCGGAGGGCAGCAGCGGCTCACCGGTCGCGGCACTCCTGGCCGCGTGGCCGGATGTCGCGGCCTTCGGGCACCGGCGCAGGGGAGCGGTCGTACAGCAGGCCCGGCCCGGAGTCCGCCTCGCCGTGCTCGCGCCGCAGTACGGCGGTCGCGCCGGGCGGCACCGGGGCGCCGGTGGCGAGGGGAACGGCCGCGTCCGGCGCGAGCGGCCCCGGCTCCCGTCCGGCCAGGACACAGGCGTCGCCGAGCCGCCACGGGCCCGGTCCGGCCACGGCCAGCCGTCCATCGCGGCGGTCGCGAACGGCGGCAGGTCGGTGAGCGCGAGGAGCGGTTCGGCCAGCGCATGGCGCAGCGCCTCGCTGAGGGTGTCGTGCCGTCGGCCGGGTGCGTCCGGGATGCCGGAATGCGGGGCATCATTGGTGAGCCGTCCGACGAAGTCAAAGAGGCCCCGTCTGTCTGGACAGGCGCCCCCCATCTGATAACCCGCGCTTATCACGCCATCGAAAACACCACTTTGACGTGCCTTTCGAAGGAGGCGGATGCTGCCCCGCAGTGCCCATCGGAGAAAGAGGCGGACCGGATCATGAGCGGTATCGAGGACCCCGTCGACGATCTGTCGGTCACCCCGCCCAAACGCTGGGCGACCGGTGTTCCGGCGGTGACGCACGCACTGGAGTACTCGCTGGGGCAGACGACCGTACGACGCACCGCCCTGACCCTGCTGAACATCAACCAGGTCAAGGGCTTCGACTGCCCGGGATGCGCCTGGCCCGAGCCCGCGCCGGGCAAGCGGCACCGCAACGAATACTGCGAGAACGGCGCCAAGCACATCACCGACGAAGCCACCTCGCGCCGGGTCACCGCCGAGTTCTTCCGCGAGCACTCGATCGCCGAACTCGGAGCCAGGTCCGACTACTGGCTCAACCAGCAGGGCCGGCTGACCGAACCCGTGATCAAGCGGCCCGGCGCCGAGCACTACGAACCGATCGCCTGGGACGAGGCGCTCGACGTGCTCGCCGGGGAGCTCCGCCGGCTGGACTCCCCGGACGAGGCCCTGTTCTACACCTCCGGCCGGCTGAACAACGAGGCCGCCTTCCTGCTGCAGCTCTTCGCCCGCGCCTACGGCACCAACAACCTCCCGGACTGCTCCAACATGTGCCACGAGTCCAGCGGTTCCGCGCTGATGGAGACCCTGGGCATCGGCAAGGGCAGCGTCTCCCTGGACGACATCCACACCGCGGACCTCGTCTTCGTCGTCGGACAGAACCCGGGCACCAACCATCCGCGGATGCTCACCGCGCTGGAGGAGACCAAGCGCAACGGCGGCAAGGTCATCGCGGTGAACCCGCTGCCGGAGGCCGGACTCATCCGCTTCAGGCATCCGCAGAAGGCACGCGGAGTGATCGGCCGGGGCACGGCCATGGCCGACCAGTTCCTGCAGATCCGCCCAGGTGGCGACCTCGCCCTGTTCCAGGCGCTCAACCGGCTGCTGCTGGAGGCCGAGGACGAGCGCCCGGGCACCGTACTCGACCACGCCTTCATCAGCGCCCACACCACCGGCTTCGCCGACTTCGCCGACCACGCCCGGAAGATCGCCTGGGAGGACGTCCTCGCCGCGACCGGGCTGAGCCGCGACGAGATCGAGGCCGTCCACGACCGAGTCCTGCGCAGCGGAAAGATCATCGTCTGCTGGGCCATGGGCCTCACCCAGCACAAGCACGGCGTCCCCACCATCCGCGAGGTCGTCAACTTCCTGCTGCTGCGCGGCAACATCGGCCGGCCGGGCGCGGGCGTGTGTCCGGTGCGCGGGCACAGCAACGTCCAGGGCGACCGTACGATGGGCATCTGGGAGCGCATGCCCCAGACGTTCCTCGACGCCCTGGGCCGCGAGTTCGGCTTCACCCCGCCCGCGAAGCACGGACTGGACTCGGTCGACGGCATCCGGGCCATGCGCGACGGCACCGCGAAGCTCTTCCTCGGCGTCGCCGGCAACTTCGTCCGGGCCACCCCCGACAGTCATGTCACCGAAGAGGCGATGCGGCGGTGCCGGCTCACCGCGCACATCTCCACCAAGCTCAACCGTTCCCACACGGTCTGCGGTGACACCGCCCTCATCCTGCCCACGCTCGGCCGCAGCGACCGCGATATCCAGGCGTCCGGCGAGCAGTTCATCACCGTCGAGGACTCCATGAGCGAGGTGCACGCCTCCCGCGGCCGCCTGGCGCCGGCCTCCCCGCACCTGCTCAGCGAGGTCGCGATCATCAGCCGGCTGGCCCGCCGCACCCTCGGCGACGAACCCGCCATCCCCTGGGAGGAGTTCGAGGCGGACTACGCCGCCGTCCGCGACCGCATCTCCCGCGTCGTACCGGACTTCGAGGACTTCAACGCCCGGGTCGCCGGGCCCGGCGGGTTCCGGCTGCCCAACCCGGTCAACCAGCGTGTCTTCCGCACCTCGAGCGGCAAGGCGGTCTTCACCGTCAACGACTTCACGATGCCGCACATCCCCGAGGGCCATCTGCTGCTGCAGACGCTGCGCTCCCACGACCAGTGGAACACCGTGCCGTACGCGATGGACGACCGCTACCGCGGCATCCGCAACGCCCGCCGGGTGGTGCTCGTCAACCCCGCCGACCTGGCGGCCCTCGGGTTCGCCGACCGCGACCGGGTGGACCTGGTCACCGTCTGGCACGACGGACTGGAGCGCCGGGCGGAGGACTTCCGCGTCGTCGCCTATCCCGCCAGCCGCGGCTCCGCGGCCTCCTACTACCCCGAGACCAATGTCCTGGTGCCGCTGGACAGTGTCGCCGACATCAGCAACACCCCTACGTCCAAAGGTGTGTTGATCCGCCTGGAGCCCACGCGCGGAGCAGGAACATGGGACGAGTGACGGTACGGCGGCGGGTGCTCCGGATTCGCGACGGAGTACCCTCCGCCCGGCCGGACACCCTGGCAGCCGAGGAACCGATGGAGATACGGGTCGGCGGGCGCCCCCTCACCGTGACCATGCGCACCCCCGGCGACGACTTCGACCTCGCGGCCGGCTTCCTCGCGGGCGAGGGTGTCGTCCGTGCCGCCGGCGACGTGACCGGCATCCGCTACTGCGCCGGCGCCACGGCGGACGGGGGCAACACCTACAACGTGGTGGACGTCGGCCTGGCCCCGGGCGTGGCCATGCCCGGCGCGTCGTTGGAGCGGAACTTCTACACCACCTCCTCGTGCGGCCTGTGCGGCAAGGCCAGCCTGGACGCGGTGCGCATGGCCACGAGGTGGTCCGTGGGCGAGGACCCGCTGCGCGTGGGCCCGGAGCTCCTCGCCTCCCTGCCCGAGAAGCTCCGTGCGGCGCAGAAGGTGTTCGACAGCACCGGGGGCCTGCACGCGGCCGGACTGTTCACGGCCGACGGCGAGCTGCTGTGCCTGCGCGAGGACGTGGGCCGGCACAACGCCGTGGACAAGGTCGTCGGACACGCCCTGCGCTCGGACCTGCTGCCGTTGCGCGGCACCCTGCTGATGGTCAGCGGCCGCGCCTCCTTCGAGCTGGTGCAGAAGGCCGTGCTCGCCGGAATCCCCCTGCTGGCGGCCGTCTCGGCCCCCTCCTCGCTGGCCGTGGACCTGGCGGCCGAGAGCGGGCTGACCCTGGTCGGCTTTCTGCGCGGTACATCGATGAACGTGTATGCCGGTGCGGAACGACTCCAGCCGCAGCCGGTGGGCTGACGCGAGGGCTCACGTGGGCGGCGGCAGTGCACGCCAGGGAGCCGCAGCCGCGCCCGGTACCGTCGGTTGTCGCCCCGGCGTCGGCTATCGCCCCGGCGCCGTCGGCCATCGCCCCGTCGTCGGCTACCGCCCCGGATCCCCCGGCACGCGCTCCAGGGCCGAGGCCACGTCGGTGGTGCGGGCGATGTCCGTCAGCGCCCTCGCCATCACCGAACCGGGCTCCCGGGCGGCGACCACCAGGCCCACGGGCACGGCCGCGGCGGGTTCGATCAGCGGCACCGCCCGCATACCGTGCGGGACACCGAACACATGGAGCCAGGCATGCGGCACGATGGCCGCCCACTGGCCCGTCCTGACGTGGGCGAACAGCGCCGCCACGGAGTCGGTCTCCAGTCGGGGCGAGGGCTGCGTCCCCGCCTGCGCGAACAGCTCGTCCAGCACCCGGCGTCCCTGCATCGCCGGGGTCAGCATGCACAGCGGCAGTCGCGACGCCTCCGCCCAGGTGGCCGACGTACGCCGGGCCAGGCCGTCGGCGGTCGTGAGCAGCAGCACGTACCGCTCCTGGTACAGGGGCACCGTGTGGAAGCCACCCTCCGACACATCCTCGCGCAGATAGGTCACCCCGGCATCGAGCTCGAAGTTCTGCAGCTGCCGCAGGATGTCCACCGACTGCATGTCCGCGGTCACCTCGACCGTGACCAGCGGGTGCGCCGCGCAGAACGGGCCGGTCAACTGGGCGACGGCACCGGACGCGGTGGGCACGGTGCCGATCCGCATCCTGCCGCTCAAGCCGTTGCGCAGGACATCCACCTCGTCCTTGAGGGCATCCCGGTCGGCGAGGATCCGCTGCGCCCATACGACGATGCGTTCCCCCTCCGGGGTGAGGCCCTCGTACTTGCGGCCACGCCGCACCAGCGGCACGTCGAGTTCCTCCTCCAGCTTGCGCAGCGCCTCCGACAGTGCGGGCTGGGAGACGTAGCAGGCCTGGGCGGCACGGGCGAAGTGCCGCTCCCGGGAGAGGGCGACGAGGTATTCCAGCTGACGAAAGAGCACGGCACGGGTGTACCCGACCGTTCCCCGTAAAGCCAACCCGGGCCCGTCGGCCCCTCCGCCGGTCACAGCGCCGGACTGCGTACGACCTGCCGAGCCGGCCGGGCAGCGCCATGCTGGAACGACTTGGTTCCATGGACCCGACGACTTGGTTCCGAGGCCCTCGTGTCTCCAGGACCTCAGGAGGAGGCGTACTGCCGTGGTCGAACCGCAGCCCGTCATCGTCCCGCCGGCCAGGGCGGCCGTGTTCCTCGTCGTCACCATCGATCCGGGCGGGGAGGACGCGGTCCGCGGCCTGCTCGAGGACGTCTCGGGGCTGCGCCGCTCGGTGGCCTTCCGCGAGCCGGCCGAGGAACTGAGCTGTGTCGTCGGCATCGGATCGCACGCATGGGACCGGTTGTTCAGCGGCCCGCGCCCACGTCGGCTGCATCCCTTCACGGACCTGGTCGGCCCCCGCCATCGAGCGCTCGGCACACCGGGCGACCTGCTTTTCCATGTCCGCTCCCACCGTATGGATCTCTGCTTCGAACTGGCCCGGCTGCTGGGCGAGCGACTCGCGGGAGCGGCCACCGTGGTCGACGAGGTGCACGGCTTCAAATTCTTCGACGAACGTGACCTGCTCGGCTTCGTGGACGGCAGCGAGAACCCCGAGGGAAACGTCGCGGACGACGCCGTGTTCATCGGCGAGGAGGACGCGGAATTCGCGGGCGGCAGCTATGTGATCGTGCAGAAGTACCTGCACGACATGACGGCCTGGAACGCCCTGTCGGTCGAGGAACAGAACCTGGTCATCGGGCGCACCAAACTGGCCAACATCGAACTCCCCGACGATGTGAAACCCGCCGATTCCCATGTCGCGCTCAACACCATCACCGACGAGAACGGCGACGAACGCAAGATCGTACGGGAGAACATGCCCTTCGGTACCATCGGCAAAGGCGAGTTCGGCACCTATTTCATCGGATATGCCCGCACCCCGGATGTGACGGAGGAAATGCTGAGGAACATGTTCCTCGGCAGGGATCCGGGCCGGCACGATCGGATTCTCGAATTCTCTGTGCCGGTCACGGGCTGCCTCTTCCATGTGCCCACCGTCACCTTTCTCGACGACCTGCCCGATGCCCCGAGCGGCTCGTGACCCAGCGTTACCGGAACGGCAATGCGCGTCTTCCGTTTGCGGTGTCGTGCACAGCGGGGTTCAGTGATTACGGACCCCCGGAACAACCACCCGCGGATTGTCGACCTCCCGCGCGCCCAGGAGCTGCCATGTCGATGTCGTTCGGTGCACCGTTCGGTTCGTCGGACCCCTTCAGCGAGTTGTTCAACCGGTTCTTCGGGACGTCACCGGCGTCGTCGCCTCCCGCGGTGCAGCGGGTGCCCATCGGCCGGCTGCTGACGGAGTCGTGCCAGGAACTGCTCAACCTGGCCGCGCAGCGGGCGGTCCAGGACGGCACGTCCGACCTGGACACCGAACATCTGCTGTGGGCCGCCACCCAGGTCGAACCGTCCCGGAGACTGCTCTCCCAGCTGGACGTCGATCCCGACAGGCTGGCGGCCGAGCTCACCAAGATCCTGCCCCGGGAGTCCGGCGAGCCGTCCGCCCGACCGGGCCTCACCCCGGCGGCCAAGCGCACGCTCCGGGCCGCCTACGCACAGTCACAGGCGGCCGGTGTGTCGTACATCGGTCCCGAGCACGTCCTCGGCGCCCTGCTGGGCGACAGCGACACGGGCGCTGCGAGGCTGCTGCGCGCCGAGGGCCTGGACGCGCGGAAACAGGCCGGTCTGACCGAGCAGGCCGCTCGCGGCGACGGCGTTCCCGCCGAACGCAAGAAGACGCCGGCGACGACCCTGGACGAGTTCGGGCGGGATCTGACGGAGGAGGCCAAGGCGGGGAAGCTGGATCCGGTGGTGGGGCGTGCGGAGGAGATCGAGCAGACGGTCGAGGTCCTCTCGCGGAGGTCGAAGAACAATCCGGTGCTGATCGGCGAGCCGGGTGTGGGCAAGACGGCGATCGTGGAGGGGCTGGCACAGCGGATCGTGGCCGGTGAGGTGCCCGACACCCTCAAGGACAAGAGGGTCGTGGCCCTGGACCTGTCGGGGATGGTCGCGGGGGCGCAGTACCGGGGCCAGTTCGAGGAGCGGTTGAAGAAGGTCATCGAGGACGTCCAGGCCGCCGAGGGCCGGATCATCCTGTTCATCGACGAACTCCACACCGTGGTGGGTGCGGGGGCGACGGGAGAGGGGTCGATGGACGCGGGCAACATGCTCAAGCCCGCCCTCGCGCGCGGTGAACTCCACGTCGTGGGCGCCACGACCATCGACGAGTACCGCAAGTACGTGGAGAAGGACGCGGCGTTGGAGCGGCGGTTCCAGCCGGTGATGGTGCCCGAGCCGACGGTGGAGGAGACCGTGCAGATCCTGGAGGGTCTGCGGGACTCCTACGAGGCTCACCACCAGGTCCGGTTCGACGATGGCGCGTTGGCGGCCGCGGCGGAGCTCTCCGACCGCTACATCACCGACCGTTTCCTGCCCGACAAGGCGATCGATGTGATGGACCAGGCTGGTGCGCGGGTGCGGTTGCGCAGCGTGGGCCGGTCCACGGAGGTGGTCGGCCGCGAGGACCGCATCGCCCAGCTGCGCCGCGAACTCGACCAGGCCGTCTCCGTGGAGGACTTCGAGAAGGCGTCGGAGCTGAAGCGGCAGATCTCCGAGGTGGAGGGCGAACTCGCCGGCATCGAGGAACGCCGCGAGGGTGTGGTGTCGGTGACGGCCGCCGATGTCGCCGACGTCGTCTCGCGCCGTACGGGGATCCCCGTGTCGCAGCTGACGGCGAGTGAGAAGGAGAAGCTGCTCAGGCTCGAGGAGGAGATGCACGCCCGGATCGTCGGCCAGGACGAGGCCGTCACCGCCGTCTCCCAGGCGGTACGGCGCAACCGGTCGGGAATGGGGGATCCGAACCGGCCGGTGGGATCCTTCCTCTTCCTCGGCCCCACGGGTGTCGGCAAGACCGAACTCGCCAAGACCCTCGCGGCGTTGCTGTTCGGGGGCGAGGACCGGATGATCCGGTTCGACATGAGCGAGTTCCAGGAGAAGCACACCGTCGCCCGGCTCGTGGGTGCCCCTCCGGGATACGTCGGCTATGAGGAAGCGGGCCAGCTGACGGAGAAGGTGCGCCGCCGGCCCTACAGCGTGGTGCTGTTCGACGAGGTGGAGAAGGCGCACCCGGACGTCTTCAACACCCTGCTGCAGATCCTGGACGACGGCCGGCTCACCGACGCCCAGGGCCGTACCGTCGACTTCCGGCACTGCGTGATCATCATGACGTCCAACATCGGCGCGCACCGGATCCTGGACCACAAGGGTGATGTGTCGGAGCTGAAGGACGAGTTGATGGGGGACCTGCGGACCAGGTTCCTGCCGGAGTTCCTCAACCGGATCGACGACATCATCATCTTCCACGGGCTGACCGAGGACGATCTCGGGAAGATCGTGGACCATCTGCTGGAGCGCAGCAAACGCCGCGTCCACGCCCAGGGGCTGACTCTGGAGGTGACCGAGGCGGCGAAGAAGCTGCTCATCGCGCACGGCCACCAGCCGGAGTTCGGTGCCCGGCCGCTGCGGCGCACGATCCAGGCGGAACTCGACAACCGGATCGCCACCCTGCTGCTCAGTGGTGAAGCGGAGCCCGGGGACGCCATCGTCGCCGACGTCGAACACGACTCCCTCCACTGCACGGTCCGCAGGAGCAGCGGGCCTGCCGGGGCAGGGGCCGCGCCGGCGGAGAAGTGACGGCGGGGAGGACGGAGGAGGGGCGGCCTCTGGCCGCTCATCCGTGCTCGCTCTGCTCCCCGATCGACACCACGACCACGCTCGACGGGCCGTCCGGCGTGACGAAGTCGACCGAGTCACCGGGGCGGTGCCCGAGCAGCGCGCGGCCGAGCGGGCTGTTGGAGGTGACCAGGTTCTGGTCCAGGGCCTCGGCGACCTCGCCGATCTGAAGCGTCTCCACCGAGCCGTCCGGGAAGCGGACGGCGACCGTGCTGCCCACGCCGACCACGTCCGTGGGGGCGGGCCCGGCCACCTCCGCCTGGCGCAGCCGCTCGGTGATGGCCTCGATACGACGGTCCAGGCGGTCGAGCTGATTGGCGCGCTGCAACTGCTCGGCCTGGTCGGCCTGGTCGCCCACATCCGTGCGGTCCCGCAGGATTCCGGCGACGAGCCGGCGCTCGTCACGCAGGTCGGCCAGCTCCTGCTCCAGCGCGCGGCGGGCAGCGGCACTGATCGGCTCCGGGTCACCGGTCATTCCGGCTCCTCTGGTCCAGGGGAGAAACATTGACGAGTCGGGCATTTTTCGCATCGTATCAACGAGTGCCCGAGGTCGTGCCGCCCCGCGCTGGGGGTCGGGGAGGCGGCTGCGGTGGAGGCCCCCACTGTCTCGATATACGGTGTTTTAAGGTGTTTTTCCACCTCTGTTTCCCTCTCTCCCAGGAGGTTTCCATGTCCTCGAAGCGACGCCGGAAGAAGAAGTCGCGGCGCAACCATCGCGCCAACCACGGCAAACGGCCCCAGTCCTGAGGCCTCGGGCGGACACGCACGGACCTGAAGGGCGCCGGCACCATCCCGGACCGGCGCCCCTCTCGTGTGCCCCGCCGGATGCATGGGGACATCGGGCCGGTGCACCGCCAGACTCGGACACATGAGACTGATGACGTCACCTCACGCACCGTCGGCCCCGATCGCGTCGAGGTGCACCACATGACCTCCGCCGTGGTGGTCGGTGGCGGACCCAACGGCCTCGCCGCCGCGGCCCTCCTCGCCAGGGCGGGCCTGCAGGTCACGCTCCTGGAGGCCGCGGACGAGGTCGGCGGAGGCACCCGCAGCCACGAGGCGATCCTGCCGGGACTGGTGCACGACCACTGCTCGGCCATGCATCCCATGGCCGTCGGCTCCCCGGCGCTGCGCACGCTGGGCCTCGAACGGCACGGGCTGCGCTGGCTGTTGCCGGACATCGACTGCGTGCACCCCTTGGACGACGGCAGCGCCGGGGTCCTGCTGCGTTCCGTGGCGGACACCGCCCGTATGCTCGGCCCGGACGGTGACCGGTACCGCGCACTCCTCACCACCCCGGTACGCCACTGGGACGCCCTGGCGCACGATGTGCTGGGCCCCCTGCCGCGCCTCCCCTCGCACCCGCTGCTCCTCGCCCGCTTCGGGCTGCCGACCACCCTCCCCGCCTTGCTCCTCGCCCGCCTCTTCACCACCCCGCGGGCGCGGGCCCTGTGGGCGGGCGTCGCGGCACACGCCTTCCGGCCGCTGTCGCAGCCGTTCACCTCGGCCATCGGGCTCGGCATCCTCACCGCGGGCCATGCCGACGGCTGGGCCGTGGCCGAAGGCGGCTCACAGTCCATCGCCCGCGCCATGGAACGCGTGCTGCGCCTGCACGGAGGCACCGTCCACACCGGCGTGCGCGTCACCGACCACCGGCAGCTGCCGCCCGCCGACGTGACCCTCCTCGACCTCGACCCCGGCCAGGTCGTCGCCCTCTACGGCGACCGGCTCCCGGCCCGGGTGCGCCGTGCCTACCGGCGGTTCCGGCGTGCCCCCGCGGTCTTCAAGCTCGACCTGGCCGTCGAAGGCGGCGTGCCCTGGACGAACGAGCACGCACGCCGGGCGGGCGCCGTGCACCTCGGCGGCCCGCTCGCCGAGGTGGCCGACGCCGAGCGGGCCGTGGCGGCCGGACACATGCCGGAACGCCCCTTCGTGCTGGTCGGCCAGCAGTACCTGGCGGACCCCTCCCGCTCCGCGGGCGACGTCCGCCCCGTCTACACCTACGCCCATGTCCCGTACGGCTACGACGGGGATGCGAGCGACGCGATACTCCGTCAGCTGGAGCGGTTCGCCCCCGGTGTCCGCGACCGCGTCGTGGGTCGCCTGGTCACCTCGCCCCACCGGTTCGCCGCCGCCAATCCGAACTTCGCCGGCGGCGACGTCATCACCGGGGCCAGTACGATCCCTCAGCTCCTCCTGGGCCCCCGCCCGACCGTCGAGCCGTACTCGACCGGCCTGCCGGGCGTGTTCCTGTGCTCGGCGGCGACCCCGCCCGGGGCCGGGGCGCACGGCATGTGCGGCGCCGGAGCCGCAGCGGCCGCACTGCGCCATCTGGGGGTGGGGGCCGCGGACCGGCAGTGACCCCGCCGCCGGGGCGCCTTGTGACGCCCTCCGGTCCGGACGCGGGGTCGACCGCAACTGAGGGCCCGCCGGACGAGGTGCTCCCAGCTCGGCGGCCCCGCCCCGATCCTCCTGCCGCCGCCGGAGGGAACCTCGCGGAGCGCGTCCATCTCGTGGTGGGGAATGCCCAGCGGACCGCTCCCACCGCGCGGCGAGCGGCGGCATTCCGGCGCCGCAGATCCCCGCCATCGAGATCCGCTCAGTGGGCGCCTCCTACGCCTGGGACTCCCGGGCTGCGGAGGTGAGGGACATGTCCGCATAGCGTTCGCCCGCCACCTGCCCGGCGATCGGCTCCAGTACGGCCAGTTCGTCGGCGCTCAGCGTGATCCGGGTGGCCTGGGCGTTCTCGAGCAGGCGGCCGCGCTTGCGGGTACCGGGGATCGGCACCACGGTCAGGCCGTGCACCTCGGCCCGCTGGTGCACCCAGGCCAGCGCGATCTGCGCCGTGGTGGCCCCGTGCTCGGCCGCGATCTCGTGCAGAGGGGCGAGCAGAGCGGCGTTCGCCCTGGCGTTGTCGCCGGTGAAACGGGGCAGCAGCTGCCGGAAGTCACTGCCGGACAGTTCCTTGCTCGCGTCGGAGAAGGAGCCGGTCAGAAAGCCCCGGCCGAGCGGCGAGTACGGCACGAAGGCGACCCCCAGCTCGGCGGCGGTGCCCACCACACCGCGCTCCACGTCCCGGCTGAACAGCGACCACTCCGTCTGCACGGCGGCGATGGGGTGCACGGCGTGCGCCTCGCGCAGTTCCGCACCGGTGACCTCGCTCAGGCCGAGGTGCCTGACCTTGCCCTCCCGGACCAGCTCGGCCATGGCTCCGACCGACTCGGACAGCGGCACTTCGGGATCGCGGCGGTGCAGGTAGTAGAGGTCGATGACCTCGACGTCCAGGCGGCGCAGACTCGCCTCGGCGGCCTTCTTGATGTAGCCGGGATCGTTGCGGATGGCACGGTAACCCGGGTCGTCCGCGCGGTATTCGATGCCGAACTTGGTGGCCAGGGTGATCTCGTCGCGGTGCGCCGCCACGAACGGCGCGAGGAACTCCTCGTTGGCGCCGACGCCGTACATGTCGGCGGTGTCGATCAGGGTGACACCCGCCTCGACGGTGGCCTCCAGGGTGTCGCGGGCCGCGGCGTCGTCGGTCTGCCCGTAGGCGGCGCTGATGCCCATGGCGCCGAAGCCCTGGACGCCGACGAGGGGGCCACCGGTGCCCAGTTCGACCTTGCGGATCTGTTCGATGGTGTTGCCCATGGTGGCGCTCAGGCCCTTTCCGACGCCCGGCGGGCGTCCGCGTAAAAGTCGATCTTGGCGTCGAGCACGGTGAGGGTGTCGTGCAACTCGGCGATGCGCGCGAGGACTTCGCGCCGGGTCCGCTCCAGCATCCGCTGCCGTTCCTCGTAGGTCTCCGCTCCCTGGCGGACCAGCTCGGCGTAGCGCACCATCTCGGCGACCGGCATCCCGGTCAGCCGCAGCTTGCTCACACACGCCAGCCACTCCAGGTCCCGGTTGTCGAACCGGCGTTGGCCGGCGTGCGACCGCTCCACCTGGGGCAGCAGGCCGATCTGCTCGTACCAGCGCAGCGTGTGCGGGCGAAGTCCCGTGAGCGCCGCGACCTCCTTGATGGTGTAGCGGTCCCGGCCATCGGGCCGAGGCGGCTGAGGCACCACGGGCGCACAGGCGTCCACGGACGAGGAATTCACGGGGGTGCTGTCGATCACCGTCATGCGGGACACGCTAGGACGTTCAAGTGGGCTTGAAGCAAGTGCGTTCCGTGCGCCGCCCCTTCGGCACCGCCCGGGACGGGAAGCGGTGAGGACCCGAGGCCCGGAGATCAGGGGTGGAGCTTCTGCCGCGCGGCGAGCATCGCGACGAACTTCTCGATCCGCGCCGCCCGGGTCTGCGGCCTCTTGGCGTCCTGGACGCGGTAGAGGATCGCGTACCGGTTGCGGCTGTCCAGCGTCGCGAAGAAGTCCCGCGCCTGAGGACATGCCTCCAGGGCCGCCTGGAGGTCATCGGGCACCGTCGCCGTGCGCTGACCCTCGTACGCCGCCTCCCAGCGGCCGTCCGCCCTGGCCTTCTCCACCTCCCGCAGTCCGGCCGGTCGCATCCGGCCCCGTTCGATGAGCTCGGTGGCCTTCTCCCGGTTCACCTTCGACCACTTGCTGCCCGGCCGGCGCGGGGTGAAGCGCTGCAGCCAGTGCCGCTCGTCCAGCTTCTTCTTCTGCCCGTCGATCCAGCCGAAGCAGAGCGCCGACTCCAGCGCTCCCGCGTAGTCGACGCCCTCTTGCCCCGAGCCTGTCTTCGGGATCTTCAGCCAGATCCCACGCACGCCGACGTGATGCTCCTCCAGCCACCCCTCCCACGCCTCCTGCGTGGGGAAGGCCAGGACCGGATCGGCCCCGTTCCCCGCTCCACCCGTCTGCGCTGCACCCGGCATGCGCCACATCAAAACCCACCCCAGCGGTGCGGTCAATCGGGGGGACACGCCCCGATGACGGCGCAGGACGCCGCTCTCAGTCCGCCAGTTCCGCCTTGCCGAACAGGGTGGCATAGCTCGACGGGAGCTGGCTGAGGACCTGGTTCAGCTCTCCGCCGCTGACGCTGTCGGCAACCGTGGTCAGAACCGCGCCGGTGTCCCACCGGGCGGTGCCCGGCCTGCCTCCGATCCGCTCGGCGACCCGGCGGTGGAACTCCTCGATCCCGAAGCCCTCCGGCCGCCCTTGCTTGGCGTCGGCCAGACCGGGGCCCAGGGGGCCGGGCAGCTGGGAGGCGAGGTCGTCGATCTCCCCAGGGCCGATGCGCTGCGCCAGCACGCCCAGCACGGCCTCCGTGACCTCCGCCGCTTCGTCCTGGCTGTCGTACTCGCCGCGCTCGCGTACCCGGGCGAGGAACTCGTCGTACCTCATCGTCACCTCCACTTCGGTGCGGTCTCACCGCGGTGCCGTGTTCACGGCACCCGAGCACTCTCGAGGGCGTCCGGCCCGTACGCCGGGCCTCCCGGTCCCAGTACCCAGCCCGCCGGGGTATGCACGGCCGAATCCCGCGGGCACGCCCGCGTGAGACCCCGGGCTCGGGTTACCCGGCCGGTATGCCGAAACTGCATCTTCCCGGGCACGGCCACCGCCACGGGGACGAGGCCCCGCGGCGGCGTGCGCCGGCGCCCGAGGAGGCCGGGCCTGGCCGGCGGGTCGAGCGGGCCGCGCCCGACACACCGGCGCAGCCGCCCGAACGGGCCTGGGGCGCCGTACTCAAGGGCTCGCTGCACGAGTTCCGGGACGACGAGCTGACCGACCGGGCCGCCGCCCTCACCTACTACGGGGTCCTCGCCCTGTTCCCGGCGCTGCTGGTGCTGGTGTCGCTGCTCGGCGTCGCGGGCCGGTCGGTCACCGGCAAGGTGCTGGCCGACCTCGGGCACCTCGCGCCCGGCTCCGTCCGGGACATCCTCACCAGGGCCGTGGAGCAGCTGCAGAACAACGCCGGCACCGGCTCGGTGATGGCCGTGGTCGGCATCGTACTGGCGGTCTGGTCCGCCTCCGGGTACGTGGCCGCCTTCATCCGCGCCGCCAACGCCGTCTACGACATGCCGGAGGGCCGCCCGGTGTGGAAGATCCTCCCGGTGCGGATCGCCGTCACCGTCGTGCTGATGCTGCTCGCCGTCGCCGGCGCCCTGATCGTCGTCTTCACCGGCAGCCTGGCCCGGCACGCGGGTCAGGCGCTGGGCGTCGGCGACACGGCCCTGACGGTGTGGTCGGTCGCGAAGTGGCCGGTGCTGGTCCTGCTGGTCACGGTGATGATCGCGATCCTGTACTGGGCGACCCCGAACGCCAGGGCCAAGCGTTTCAGGTGGATCACTCCGGGCAGCCTCCTCGCACTCGTCATCTGGATGGCCGCCTCCGCCGGGTTCGCCTTCTACGTCGCCGGGTTCGCCTCCTACAACAAGACCTACGGCACCATGGCCGGCGTGATCGTCTTCCTGGTCTGGCTCTGGATCAGCAATCTGGCGATCCTGCTCGGTCTCGAGTTCGACGCGGAGACCGTATGCCGGCGGGCCATCGCCGGCGGTCATCCGCCCGGGGCCGGGCCCTGCACCCAGCCGCGTGACACCAGGAAGTGGGAAGAGGACGACGTACGCCGACTGCACGGGACATGACCCGGGCCGGGCGGGGCGGGCCGGGGCACACCGGGCCCGAGAGCACGGCACGCCCCGCTCGTTCACGCCGCGTATCCACCGTCCACGGAGAGCTCCGCTCCCGTGATGTACACCGCCTCCGGGCCCGCCAGATAGGCCACCGCGGACGCCACCTCCTCGGCCGTGCCGAAGCGGCCGAGGGCGGTCATCGCCGCTTGGGCGGACGCGAAGGGACCGTCCGCGGGGTTCATGTCCGTGTCGGTCGGGCCCGGATGCACGACGTTCGCCGTGATCCCACGCCCGCCCAGCTCACGGGCCAGCGCCTTCGTGAGCCCGACCACCGCCGACTTGCTCATCGCATACAGGGTGGCGCCGGAGCCCGGCGTGTGGTGGGTGATGCAGCTGCCGACGGTGATGATCCGGCCGCCCGGCACCATGAGTGCGGCAGCGGCCTGGGCGGCCAGGAACATCCCGCGGATGTTCACCGCGATCAGGCGGTCCACGTCGGCGAGCGAGAGACTCTCCAGCGGCTGTATCAGCCCGACGGCCGCGTTGTTCACGAGGATGTCCAGGCCGCCGAGGACCTCTGCCGCACGTCCCACCGCGCCCCCCGCCTCCTGCGCGTCCGCGGCGTCGGCGCGCAGGGCCACCGCCCGCCGCCCCAGCGCCTCGACGGCCCGCACCACGTCCTCCGCCGCCTCCTTCCCGTGCACATAGGTCACGGCCACATCCGCGCCAGGCGCAGCGCCGCCGCCGCACCGATGCCCCGGCTGCCGCCGGTGACCAGGGCCTTCCTACCGTCAAGGGTTGCGTGTGAAGTCATGCGTCCATCTCACCGGCGAAGTGCGCGGACGGCTGGCGGCGAACGGACCTCGAGCTGAAGTCCCGGAGGACGGCGTTGTCAGTGGCGGGCCGTAGTGTGCCGAACATGGCCCGTTTCCGGACGCGATGGGGGTGACGCTGGTGCGCAGGCCGGTCGAAGGAGAAGTCCATGTCCACTACGGCCAGCTCTACGTCGAGAGCGATCCGGACAGCTACGGCCCGGACCTCGCGGAGGCGTTCGCCGGCCAGTGCTCAGGGCTGTGCGGCGCGGCGATCCCCGGGACCCTGTGGCTGACGACGGGACTTCATACGGGTGACGTCGGCTTCACTGTCGAAGTGCACGATGAGGCCCCGCCGGTGGACCCGGACTGGGAGGACGTCGTGGAGGTGTCCTTCCGACCGCTCTCGGACGACACCGAGCTCGTGCTGTGGGGCGGAGAGGGCTCCTGGGAGCTGGACCTGGAAGCGGCCGACTACCGGGTCCGCTACTGCGCCAAGGGCATGGACGCGGCGCAGGAGGAGGACACCCGTCTCGGCGGCGAGCCCCAACTGGACTGCTATCTCCTGCAGTTCTGGCCCGCGCCGGCCGCGCCGGACCGTGTTGTGAGGCAGACCTCGAGAATGGCGGCGTACTGGCACGACTACGCCCGTCGGCTGCCACCGCCTCCCACACCGGCCGAACGCGCCGAGGCCCTGCGCCAGGCCCGCCTGGCGCAGGAACAGGCGGAGAGGGAACGCGAACTGGCCTACGAACGCTGGGAGTGGGGCGGCCGGGCGCCGAGCCGGGCACTGCGCGACGTCGAGGGAAACGTGCGTGGCCTGCTCGACTTCGACGCGCCGCTCGTGCACGCCATAGACGCGGCGGGCCCCGTCACACAGCGCGCCGTGGCCCTGCTGGCCGCGCGCCGCGCGGTTGAGGCGGCGGGTCTCGCAGAGCTGGACTGGATCGCCGCGGGACTCGCGGCCGTCGCCGAGGGACGGCCGCTGCCACCGCCCCTCGACGACGAGGACCAGGTCTGGCGGGCCCTCGACGCCGACCCACGGGTCCCGCACCGGACCGTCGGCCGGGCCGTGCCGCCCGAGCGCCCGCCCTTCGAAGCGCCGGCGCCGTCCTGGGGCGAGGTGTCGCTGCCGATCCCCGTGTCCGAGCCGACAGCGCCGGACCCCGGTCCCCCGACCGACCGGCCACCGGCGCCGACACCACCCGGGGCGCCGGTACCCGAGCCCACGGGAGGCACGCGGTACACCATCTGGGCCACGATCGGCGAGCCGGTGCCTTCCCTGCCCGTCTCACAGCCGCACATGGCCGTCCCCGCACTGCTCGGCGCCGCCGAACCCGACCCGCTGCGAGCGGCCCTCGACGCGGTGTACGCGAGCATCGCCACGCATGGCGAGGGCTACCCGGCCCTGCTCCGGCAGGTCTGGTCGCTGTGCGACGGCAGCGGCTCCTGGTAGGAGCCGGGCAGTGGTGTCCGTGCCCTCGGACCGTGTGTGCAGGGCCGAGGGAAGGGCGCGGACGGCCAGGTCGATCGCGGCCCGGGCCGCATGCGTTTCGCGCAGGGCGTTGGGCGTGACGAAGTCGTGGATGATGACGGAGTTGTTCCGCCGCGCCCATGGACACGGCTGTGCGATCGAGGCGGCTTGCGCCGTGCCCGACGCCGCTGCCGCGACCGGGCGGAAGCGGCCGTGGGCGACGGTGCGGGCCTGGAAGGCGCCGGCGTTCCGGGTGCTGGAGAAGCCCGGCTTCGGGGTGACCGGGGCAGCGCCGACGACCGCGGTCGGGCGGTATGGCTCACCCGCGCGCTGCCGTGACGAACAGGAGCCGTACAACCCGTAGTTCGGTCACCGGGGCGCTGCCGTTGAGCGGGCGCGCCGGTGGGCCGCGACGCGTTCGCGGGTGGCGCAGCGCCGGGAGCAGTAGCGCCGTTCGGGGCCGGGACCCTGGGTGATGAAGACATTCCGGCAGGCGGCCGACGCACAGATCCTGCCGGGCGGGAGCTGGCGGTCCCAGACCAGGACGGTCAGGGCCAGGCAGGACGAGGCGAGGAGCCACTCACCCCAGGGAGCGTCGTCGTCGCGGTCGAGGTGGGGATGCCAGGGCGTGCCGCCGCCGTGTGAGGTGAGGCGCAGCCGTCCGGTGTGCTCGCCCAGCAGGCGGTTCAGGACGGCGGCGGCCCCGTCGGCATGCTCGGCGGCGAAGACCTCCCGCAGCCGGCCCGCGGCCTCGCGCATCTGCGAGACATCCCGCGAGGTGAGGTCCACGGGGGCCGTCTCGCCGTGGGCGACGAGCACCTCCGCGACATGGGCCGGGTCGGGGCAGTCCTCGGCGAGTGCGTTGACGAGAGCGGCCGTGCGGCGGGCCATGGCCAGGACCGAGTGCCGGGTGGACCAGTCGCCGTCGGCATCGTTGCTGGGGGACACCAGCGCACTGTAACGCATATTGCAGAGTTTTGAGTTACTTCCGTAACGTCACTCGGATGAATAGGCGTTACGCGATGGCCCGCTATTTCGCGGGGGCGGTGGTGGCGCGCGTCGGGGACGAGATGTCGGGACCGGCGCTGATGCTGGCGGGATACGCTGCCGCCGGCTCGGCCTCCGAAGCCTCGGCGCTGCTCGCGGGCATCACGGTCGCGGCGGCGGCAGGCGGCCCCGTGCTCGGGGCGGTGCTCGACAGACAACAGCGGCCGGGACGGCTTCTCGCCGCTGCACTCGTCCTGTACGCGACCGGCCTCGCGATGATCCTCGTGGGACTCGGCCGGCTTCCGTTCGGCGTCACCGTGCTGATCGCCGTCTTGACCGGGCTGCTGGGACCGGCGCTGTCGGGCGGCTGGACGGGCCAGCTGCCGAGGGTGGCCACGGGGAACCGGCTGCCGCGGGCCAACGCGGTCGATGCCATGACCTTCGGCCTGGCGAGCCTGTCCGGTCCGGTCCTCGCCGGTGCCCTGGCCGAGGCACTGGGGGCGTCGACGGCTGTCGTGGTGTCGGCGGCGCTCATCGGCTCGGCGGCACCTGCGGCGTGGACCCTGCCGGCGCGCTCGGCACGGGAGCCGGACGCGCAGCCCGGTGGACTCCTCGATGACCTCGCCGCCGGAGCGCGGGCCATCGTGGGAAAACCCCGGCTGGCCCGGGCGACCCTCGCTTCGGTCGTGTGCTGTGCCGGGCAGGGCATGCTGACGGCCTGCGTCCCGCTGCTGGGCCGGCGTGTTTTCGGCGGAGCAGGGCGCGGTGCGCTGCTCTTGTCCTGTGCGGCCGTCTCGGCACTGGTGGCCAACGCCGTACTGGCACGGTTCCCGCGGCGCGCCGCCCCCGACCCGATCATCTGGGTCGGTGCGCTGGTCCAGGCCGGCGCGTTCGCCCTGGCGGCGACAGGCCGGCCGGCGGTGCTCGTCCTGGCCCTGCTGCTGGCCGGGATCGGTGAAGGGCCGCAGCTCACTGCCCTGTTCGCGATACGCCACCGGGAGGCTCCGCACCGTCTGCGCGGCCAGGTCTTCACCACCGGAGCCAGCCTGAAGATCACCGCCTTCGCATCGGGCGCGGCGGTCGCCGGCCCGTTGGCGACCTGGTCCGTGCCCGGCACACTGGCCACGGCAGCGGGCGTGGCGGCCTGCGCGGCGCCCGCCTTCTTCGCCGTACCGCTGACCACCGGCGAAGCCACCGAGGGATCCCTGCGGCCGGATTGACCTGTTCCGGCTCGGCGAACCAGGTGGCCGTTGCGCCCGGCCGAGCGGTGAAATCCGCGAGACTGCGCAGATACGACAGACCGGGGCGACCGGAGAGCCGGGTCTCGCCGACGACGGCGAACCCCGAACGGGCCAGGCCGGCCCGCGATGCCACGTTGTCGAGGGTGGTCGCGGCACGCAGCGCCGTCAGCCCCTAGCGGTGGGCTGCCAGGTCGCAGATCTGCCGCACGGCCCAGGTCGAGCCCCCGGCCCGCGGCACGTTCTGCGATGCGATACCCGAGGTCGGCCGGCGCCCTCCGCGACAGCCACGAGATTCAACCGGCCCAGCACCTCGCCTCCGGCGCCCACCAGCACAGGGAAGCAGCAGAGACCGGCCTCCCGCTCGGCGAGCAGCATGAGCCGGACGGAGCAGCTGCATCTCGGGCATAGACCGCAATATAGGCAAGTTGTATGAGCAAGTTGTACGTGTAAACCATAACGATCTCGGTCCCAGCCCTTGCGCGCCCACCGATCCGCCCTAGCCTCCGGACATGGCATTTCTCTCCAGTCGCCGCAGACGGGTCCGCCTCGCTCCGGAGCTCGACGACCAGGACCTGGGCAAGCTGCTCAAGTCACTCGTGGCGACCACCAGGACCGGCACCATCGCGACCAGCGAGCTGTGTGTGGCGCAGATGTCCCGCCTCCTGGAGCAGGACCCCGGCGACTGGGACCGCCGGACGCATCGTATGGACGTCCTGGCGGGATACCTCGCCGGATCGCATCTGCCCCGGTCCTGGGCCACGCGCGAGCCCCGCAGCGTGGACGCACTCGTCCTGCACGCCTGGACCCAGGTGGCACAGGCCCGCGCACAGGGGCGCCTGGAGGACCCGGCCGGCACCGTCCAGACCTGTCTGCGCGCCGCCGAACTCGCCCCCGAGGACCCCACCCCCTGGGTGGCCCTCCTCACCGTGGCACGCCTGGAGCGCCGGGAGCAGTCGCAGGTCTTCGGGGTGTGGAACGAGGTGCTCGCACGCGATCGCTGGAACCGCGAGGCCTACCTGAACATGCTGGCCTACCTCAGCCCGGACGAGGCGGGGTCGCGCATCCAGGTCCTGGAGTTCGTGGACACCCTGCGTGCCCGCATGCCCGCCAACGCGCCGTGTGTGGGGACCGAACTCACCGCCCAGGTCCACCAGTACCACGCCATCCTCCACCGCGGCGGGCTCGAGGCGCTGGTGGCACGGAACCACTGGGCCCAGGTCATGGCCACGCAGGCCCTCGACCGCGCGGCACACACCTGGAGCCAGCCGGGGTTCCTCCGGCACGCCAAGGCGCTCGCCGACCTCAACCTCCTCGCCTACGCGCTGGTCGCCGCGGACCGGCGCGCCGAGGCGCGTGCCGTCTTCGAGCAGATCGGTGGTGTCGTCACCGCGTGGCCCTGGCAGACCGGCGGCGACCCGGTGACCGAGTTCGACCAGACGCGACAGAAGTCCATGGCCGGGTTGTGAGCCCCTGAGCCGACTACGAGTCAGCTGCGCCGGATCGCCCCGTCCGGACCTCGTCGCCCCTTGTGGGTGCAGGACGGGGCGATGTCGCCACCGCTCATTCGGCAGCGTCGGGCCGGGCCTCCTTCGAGTTCGCCGCCGCCGACTCGGATGCGGTGGCGAGGGTGTAGAAGACGGACGAGCCCTGCTTGGTGCGCTGGGCGTTGTTGCGGGCCACGAGGTTCTCCAGAGTGGTGCGGATGACCTTGGTCTGGATCTCCCGGTCGGGATGTGCCTTGTCGAGCGCCTCGGTGACCTCCGCCGCGGAGCGGGGCTCCTGCTGTTCGGCGAGATGGCGGCGGACCAGTTCGACGAGGGTGGGCTGGGCGGCCTGGCCGGTCGCCTTCTTCGCCGAGGGCTTCGCGGGGGGCTTCGTGGGGGAGGACTTCGCGGGCTTCGCCGCCGCGGGCTTCTCGGCGGGCTGCTTCCTGCGCCCGGACTGCTCCGGGACCGCCTTCTTCGGCGCCCGGCGCGTCTCGGAGACAGTGGTGGTCTTCTTGCGCGGGGCGGGCACCACGGCGCCCTCAGACGGGGCGGGTGTGGTCACAGTGGTCGCGACGCCGAGTGCCTGCCGCATGTTCACCAGAATCGTCTGGTCGTGCTGCAGAGCGGTCAACTGCTCCTGGAGCGCTGCGATTTCGGCGGTGATGCGTTCCTGCTCCTTGACGTTGTGCTCGAGGTCGTTGGTCACCTGGCTGACGTACTGCGAGGTCAACTCGGTAACGGGGGCGGTGGGCTCAGGCATCTGTGGCTCCAATCGTGACTCTGGTGCGCTCCCATCGCCTCCGGTTGCGGCAGGCGGGGAACGGGAGTTGTCCTGCGGGTCCCCCGACACATGGATGATACGGATGGACCGGCGGGTTTCTACCGAGTGAACCCTGTGCGTTGCACGATGGTGTGCCGTTCACCCCCCATGTCACTCTTCCGATGTCTCCTGCAGCACGGAACCGGGATGCGGGAACAGCCATGCCCTCGGCAGAATGCCGAGATGGGATCCTTCATCGCGTACGACGGCGCCGAACTCGCCTACCGTGTCTCCGGGGACGGCGCACCCGTGGTGTGCCTGCCCGGTGGTCCGCAGCAGTCGACGTACCTGGGCGACCTGGGCGGACTGTCCGCGCACCGGAAGCTGATCACGCCGGACCTGCGCGGCACCGGCCGGTCGGCTGTGCCCCGGGACCTCGCGGCCTGCCGCTGTGACCGGCTCGTCGACGACGTGGAAGCCCTGCGCCGGCACCTGGACCTGGAGCGGATGGACCTCCTCGCCCACAGCGCCGGAGCCAATCTGGCCGTGCAGTACCTGAGTCGGTACCCCGAACGCATCGGCAGGCTCGCGCTCGTCACACCGAGCGTCCGGGCCGTCGGCCTGACCATCACCGACCGGCTCCGGCGCGAGACCGTACGGCCCCGCCGGGGCGAGCCGTGGTTCCCGGCGGCGTTCGCGGCCCTGGAGGCGATCGGGGCGGGCGCGGCCACGGCCGAGAACTTCCGGGCCATCGCGCCGTTCTCCTACGGCCGTTGGGACCAGGTGGCCCAGGCGCACAAGGCAGCGGAGGACGAACAGGTGAACCCGGATGTCGTGGCCGCGTTCGGCGCCGAGGGCGCGTTCGATCCGGATGCCACCCGTGCCGCGCTCGCCCGCTTCGGGGCACCGGTGCTGCTGCTCGCGGGGGAGGTCGACCCGGGCGCCCCTCCGCCCGCGATCGCCGAGTTCGCGGCCCTCTTCCCGAAGGCCGAACTCGTCGTGCAGCCCGGAGCGGGACACTTCCCATGGCTGGACGACGCCGACCGGTTCGTGGCAACCACCGCCACCTTCCTGCGCGCAGCGGCCACCCACGGCCCGTGAAGTCGTCGACCCCGGGAACCGGGCAATCCCGCCGCGCCGGCATCACGATCACGGCGGACTGGCAGATGCGTCCCGCATCGGCGGCGGACGTCGAGGCGGTGGCCGAGCTGCGGGCCGTGGTGCTCAGAGCGGACCTGGAGCGTCTCGGGCGCTACGACGAGCACCGGGTGCGGCAGCGGCTGCGGGACGGGTTCGCGCCGGACCACACCTGGGTGATCGAGGCCGCGGGTGCCCTGGCCGGATGTGTCGCGCTACGGCCGGCCGGCGACGCTCACTGGCTGGAGCATTTCTACCTGGACCCGGGCCTGCAGGGCCGGGGCATCGGATCGGCCGTGCTGCGGCTGCTGCTGGAGCGGTGCGACAGCGACGGCACCCGGATCCGGCTGAACGTGCTCCGGGGCAGCCGGGCCCGGAGCCTCTACGAGCGGCACGGCTTCGGCGTCGAGACCGAGAACCCGGTCGATGTGTTCATGGTCCGCGAGCCGGCGCCCGCCCACGTGCCCGCACACGACGGCGTGAGCGGGAACGAAGAGCAGCGCCGCCGGTAGCGGCCGAGGCGTCCCCCGGCGCTCAGGCGCCACCGGTGCCCACCCGTCCGGGAGGAGGCCTGCCGCGACCAGGTCGGCCCACCGGGCACCCGTCGTGCAGCGCGTCGTGGGTGGCTACAGAGGGTTGCCGCGCAGCCAGGTCAGCACCTGCTGGGCGTGCTCGTTCGGCGGGAACACCGGGTAGAAGACATGTTCGATCACACCGGCGCGGAGCACGAGCGTCAGGCGCCTGAACAGCCGCATCCCCTCGACCTCGAACGTGGGCAGACCGAGCGTGTCGGCCAGACCGAGGTCGGGGTCCGAGAGCATGTCGAAGGGCAGTCCCAGACGCTCCACCACCTCGCGTTGGTAGTCGGTGTCCTGGCTGGACAGCCCGTAGACGCGGCCCGCGCCGGCTTCGAGCAGGTCGTGGAAGTGGTCGCGGAAGCCGCATGACTCGGGCGTGCAGCCACGGGCTCCGGGAATCGAGTTCCAGCCTTCCGGCAGGTCGGTGCCGGGGCGGCCGGTCAGGGGGTAGACATAGACGACCGTGCGCCGGGGGCCGAGCGCGTCCAGGCGGACCGTTCGGCCCGCCGTGTCGACCAGCTCGAGACCCGGCACCTTCATGCCCGGGAGGTGTTGCGCCGCGCCGTCGTCCTCGGGGACGGGCAGGTCCGCGGGCAGCGTCAGGTAGTCCATGTGTCCGGCACCTCTCTCCTCGGGTGGTACGACGCCGCTGCCCCGGTGGGCGGCGGCGTTCAGGTTGGCGATCAGCGTCGCGCGGCGGGCGGTCAGGGACTCGATGCGCCCGGTGAGCTCGTCGATGGCCTCGCGGTAGCTCGCGAGGGAGGCGGGACAGTCGTCCGCGTGTGCGCGCCCGGCCGCCAGGCACTCGAGGAACGGCCGGGTCCGCTCGACGGGGATACCGAGCCGGTGGAGCGTCCTGATCTCCCGCACGTGACGTACGTCGTCCTCGCCGTAGTCCCGGTAGCCGTTGGGCAGGCGCTGGGGTGCGATCAGCCCCAGCGACTCGTAGTACCGCACCGCTTTCGCCGTCACCCCGGCCCGACGCGCCAGCTCACTGATCCTCATGCCGTTCACCTCGCCCACACGCTAAACCCTGCCCTCAGTGGCAAGGTCAAGGCGGCGGGTGCAACAGTCCTCCCGGGCCGATGTCCTCGACAGACCGCCGCGCCGTGCGGCCGGGGCACCGCCCACAGGGTGGCCTCGGCGAGCCGGTGCCCCGGGGCGTGCCGCGAACGGCGTGCCGGAGCAGTGCCGTCCGGCGGCCGCCTGCCACCACGCCGGCAGACCGACACGGACATCACCGTGCGCCCGCCGTGACGGTACCTTCCTCTCCGAGGACGTGTTCCCGCCGCAGCGCCGGGCCGCTTCCCGCCTGCCGAGCGACGATCCGCAGCCGCTCGGGTTCCTGGCGTGGCCCGTCGTCGGCCTCCACCTGGTACGCCGCGCCCGCTGCCAGGTGTCGGCCCTGGCGATGACGCCGTCCTGGAGGGGTCAGGAGGACTCGCGGGCCAGCCGCCGCAGGACGTCCAAGGCCTCCTCCGCCCGCTCATAGGGCACGAAGAGATGGTCGTGGTGGAAGCCGGCGACGACGTTGCAGCTCAGGTCCGCGTCGGCGAGGGCGCGGGAGACAGCGGCGGTCAGCCCGACCGAGGCCAGCGCGGAGTGCACCCGCAGGGTGATCCATCCGGCCACATAGTCGTACGCCATTCCCGCCGCGTCTGCCTCGGCCTGGGGCACGACGACGGTCAGGCCCTCCTGTTCGGCTACCGTCACCACGGGGGTGACGCCGGACGGCACGCCGCCCTCCGCCATGGTGAAGACATAGCGTCCCGGATTCAGTTCCGGGCGCATGTCCCTGAGCAGTGTCTGCAGATCAGTCTCGCCGGTCACGGACCCACCCTACGGGCCGACCGGCCGCTTGCCCGGGAGGCGAGCGGTGACGGCGTCGCGATCGACGGAATGTGGCTCGGCCTCCCGCGAGCGGTGGCAGCCTGCCAGGCCCCGGGGGGACACGGCTCCAGGCATGTCGTCCCCGCATGTCGGCCCCGCGACCAGCACACCCTCGCCGCACAGGGCCTGTCCACGGCCCACGCGGCCATGCACCTCAACATCTGCCCGACACACCTCGACACCCCTGTACGTCCGCTAAGTTGACGCGGTGCGCTTCGCTTTCAAGACATCGCCGCAGGGGACCTCGTGGGAGGCCATGCTCGACGTATGGCGTGCGGCCGACGAGATCGAGATATTCGAGTCCGGATGGACCTCCGATCACTTCCAGGCCATGCACGGCACGAACCCGGCGACACCGCGCCTGGAGGGCTGGATCACCCTGGCGGCACTGGCCCAGGCCACCCGGAGGCTGCGGCTGGGCACCCTGGTGACCGGTATCCACTACCGCCACCCGGCGGTCCTCGCCAACATGGCCGCCACACTCGATGTCATCTCCCACGGACGACTGGAACTCGGCATCGGAACGGGGTGGAACGAGGTGGAGTCCCGGGCGTACGGCATCGATCTGGGCACACCGCGACAGCGGAGCGACCGCTTCGAAGAGGCCTGCGAGGTGCTCACCGGGCTTCTCGGCCCCGAACAGACCACCACCTTCGAGGGCGCCTACTACGAGCTGTCGGAGGCACGCTGCAACCCCAAGCCGGTTCAGCGCCCTCATCCGCCGCTGTGCATCGGCGGCAGCGGGGAGAAACGCACACTGCGGACGGTGGCGAGGTTCGCCCAGCACTGGAACTTCGACACCGGGACCCCGGCACAGTTCCGCAGGGCACGCGAGGTGCTGTTCGAACACTGTGGCCGTATCGGACGCGACCCCGCGGAGATCCGCCTCTCGGCCCAGGTCCGCCTCACCGGCGATCCGTCCGAAGCCGCCGCGAGCGCCGCCGCGTTCGCCGCCGAGGGTGCCGAACTCGCGATCTTCCACCTTCCGTTGCCCTACTCACCACACGTACTGGAGCCTCTCGCACATGAGTTGGCCATGCTCACCTGACCGGGGCACAGGGGAGAGGCGAGTCGGTTGCCGCCGCTCCTAGAGTGATCCACATGCCGATACCCGTACACGCCCTCGCGCACCGCCCTCTGACCGCCGAGGCCGTTGCCGAGTTCCTCGCGCTGCCCTTCGTGCCGTACGTCCCGGAGGACGTCGATGCCGTTGACCAGGAGATACGGCGTCGCGGCTGGAACTGGGAGCACGAACTGGTCTGCGACTCCTTCCGTACCGCTCATGAGTACGTGTTGTGCAGTGACGGCCTCAGCCCGTTCGGAAGCCTCGACGCGCGGTACTTCCTCGTCTTCGGCGAGATGTACCCCGTGGACCCGGACGATGAGTCCATGGCCAACGGTCCGTGGCTGTCCGGCTACATGGACGGCTGGCGGCAACTGCCCGGCTGGACCACCCAGGAACCGTGTACGGACCAGGACTGCGAGGCCGTCCTCGCCGAGGCGGCACGGGCGGTGACCGAGTGTCTGGGTGCGCCCGCCGCACGGACGGTCATGTCGTCCGCCACCGTGGTCACCGGGCCTCCGCTGACACATCGCGTCTGGCGCACTCCCACTCACGCCCTGGTGCTCGGGCCGTCGGCGGACAACGGCCCGTACGGCTACCTCACCCATCTGCAACTGTCCTGCACACCACTCACCTGTGGTCCGGACCTGCCCCCGGCGGGCGACGAAGCCGGCTTGGCCGCATGGATCACCGCACACGTCGACTGGTGACCCCGGCCCGGACGGCGCCGCCGGTACCCTGCGGCAGATGGGAGTCGGTACCGAACAGACCCGGCTCGTGGTGCTGCGCGGCAACAGCGCCTCGGGCAAGTCGTCCGTCGCGGCGGGTGTCCGCGACCGGTTCGGCCGTGGGCTGGCCCTGGTGGAACAGGACAACCTCCGGCGGATCGTGCTGCGTGAGCGCGACCGGCCGCGAGCGGCGAACATCGGCCTGATCGACATGGTGGCCCGCTATGCCCTGGACGCCGGCTATCACGTGATCGTCGAGGGCATCCTGTACGCCGACCGCTAGGGCGACATGCTCGCCCGGCTGCGCGCCGACCACCGGGGGCCCACCTACGGCTACTACCTCGACGTGCCGTTCGACGAGACCCTCGCCCGTCACGCGACCAAACCGATCGCCGGCCACGTGAGCGAGGCCGACCTGCGCGACTGGTACCGGCAGCGCGACCTGCTGCCCGGGGGAGTGGAGACGCTCATCGGCGCCGACAGCTCCCTGCCGGAGACGGTCGAACGGATCATGCGCGACACGGGCCTGGCCGGCCTTCCGCCCCGGGACCTCTGACTCCGCCCGCCCGTCCGAGCGGCTGCACCACCCGCGTGGAGTCTCGACGCGTTCCTGCCGGTGGGGGACACCCGGATGGCCGTCGGGGGCACCGGCCGGGTGGCGATCGGCATGTGCGTCCGGGTCACCGAGCCCGGCGCTGTGCCGATCGCCCGTCCGACTGCCGTAGGGGACCCGGAGTCCCCCGGGCGGCGCTGTGCCGTCAGGCGCCGACGGCAGGGGCGCGGAAGTATCCCGTCCCCAGGTCTTCGAGGAGGCCCGGCTGGGTCGGCTTCCAGCCCAGGACGTCGCGGGTCAGTGTGCTCGACGCCGGAAGGTCGAGGCCGATGAAGCCGGCGAGCCACCCGAAGTGCCCGGCCGCCGCTTCGGGTGCCACGGAGACCACCGGCACGTCGAGGTGCCGGCCGATCACCTCGGCCACGTCACGGATCGTGACGCCGTCCTCCGCGACCCCGTGCAGCACCGACCCGGCCGGGGCCTGCTCGACCGCCAGGCGGAACAGATGTGCGGCGTCGAGGCGGTGGACGGCCGGCCAGCGGTTGGCGCCGTCGCCGATGTAGCCGGAGACGCCCTTCTCGCGGGCGATGGCGACCAGTGTCGCCATGAACCCGTTGTCTCCCTCGCCGTGACAGGTCGGCGAGAGCCGCACGACGGAGGAGCGGATGCCGCGCGAGGCGAACGCCAGCACCTCCTGTGCGGTGACGGCACGGATCGTGATCGGCGAGCTGTCCAGCGTGGGAATGTCCCGCTCGGTCGCTGCCCGTCCGAGTGAGAGACCGGCCAGGCCGGAGGCGAGGACGAAGGGCCGGTCGCTGCCGGCGAGCGCCTCGCCGAAGACGTCGACGGCGCGGCGGTCGGCCTCGGCGGCGCCCTGGAAGTCGCCGCTGAAGGCGATGTCGTGTTTGAAGGCGAGGTGGATCACCCCGTCCGATGCGGCGGCCGTGTCCCGCAGCAGGTCGAGGTCGTCGACGGTGCCGCGGACGACCTCCGCGCCCGCCGCGACGAGCGCGGCGGCGGAGGCGTCGGAGCGGGCGAGCCCGACGACCTGGTGCCCGGCTTCGAGGAGCTCGGGTACGACGGCGGATCCGATCCAGCCGGAGGCGCCGGTGACGAAGATGCGCATGGGAGACCCCAGACAGTCGATGTCAGTGACTGACATAGACGCTACACCTGATGTCAGGCTCTGTCATCACGGTAGGATCCCGGCATGGGTAGATGGGAGCCGGACGCGCGCGGACGCCTGGCGAAAGCCGCACTGGAGCTCTATGCCGAGTACGGGTACGAGCAGACAACCGTGGCGGAGATCGCCAGGCGAGCCGGGCTCACGGAGCGGACCTTCTTCCGGCACTACGCCGACAAGCGCGAGGTGCTCTTCGCCGGCGCGGGCGAGCTGGAGGAGCTGATCGTGCGGAATGTCGCCGGCGCCCCGGAGACCGCGGCGCCGCTCGACGCGCTGTCGGCCGGGCTGGACGCGGTCGCCGAGGCGTTCGCCGACCGGCGGGAGTTCGCGCGCCGGCGCCACGCCGTGATCACCGCGAACGCCGAACTCCAGGAGCGCGAGCTGATCAAGCTCGCCTCGATGGCGGCCGCGCTCGCCGACACCCTGCGTGGCCGCGGCGTCGCGGAGCCGACCGCGAGCCTGGCCGCCGAGGCGGGGATGGCCGTCTTCAAGGTCGCCTTCGAACGCTGGATCGCACCGGGCGAGGAACGCGCGATGCGGCAGCTGATCCGGGAGTCACTGGCCGAACTCAAGGCCGTGGCCTCGGGCGCGTAGGCGCACCGCGACCGGTGGTGCCCGTCGCCGGACGTGAGTACGGCCGAACCGCCCCGTCGGCGCAGGGCGGTTCGGCCGCTCGGGCGGGAGGGGGCAGCGGTAGCAAGTGGTGATGCCGGGGTGCCAGGGGCAGGCGATGCCGGCGAAACCGCCGTTCGCGGTGATGTCGACGCCGAACGTGTCGCCGTCGCGCAGTACCCGCCGGCCCTGGACGAGTCCGTCACCCCGCCGAGGAACCAGCCGTCGCCGCTGCGCCGGCAGGTCGAACGCGGAGGTCTCGCCGAGGACGTCGCCCATACCCGGTGGGCAGGACGTACCGGTAGGCGACGCCGTCGGCGGAGGCGCGGACCACGAGGCCGAGGCGGGCGCCCGCGGCGGAGGCGAAGGACAGCAGGGTCTCGTGCACAGGGACCCTGCGGCCGAGTCGCTTCCCGGACCATGAGAACCCTGCCCGTCCGGGCGGCGGTTACGGCAGGCCCCACGCCGCACCCGGCTCGCTGACCGCGACGGGGGCGATGACGAGGTCGGGCCGGGAACCGGAGTGCACGAGAACCTCGCGGCCCTTCGGCAGATCGATGGCGAGGGTGCCGTCGCCGAGGTCCCGGGTGTGGGCCGGGGTGCCGTCGTCCAGCAGCACGGTGAGGGTCCCGCTCAGACCGTGCCGGAGCCTCAGTGGCTCGCCCGCCAGGCTTCTGACCCGGATGAACCGGGTGGCCCCCGCCGTGCGCACGGCACTGACCAGGAAGGCGCCCTGGGTGCGGAAGTTGTGCAGGGTCACGTCCTTCCAGGCGGACGGAACGGCCGGGAAGACGCGGACGACGCCGCCCCAGCTCTGGCAGAACATGTCGTGCAGGGACTGCGAGGCGGACAGGGGCGTCTCGATCACCGGGCCGGCCTCGGTGTAGTGCGTGTTGGCGCGGCACGGGTACCGGGTGCTGGGGTCGAAGAACTTCCGCAGGTAGCCGATCGCGGTGTCGCCGTCCCCGGTCATCGCGTAGATCGAGGCGGCGCCGGTGTAGCTGTAGCCCCGGTGGGCTCCGGTCAGCGCATGCCAGCGGACCACCGACTTCGTGATCAGGTCGCGGTTCTCGGGCTGGTCCCAGTTGACGAGGTAGAGCGGGTACACCATGAGCAGGTGCGAGTAGTGCCGGTGGGACTGGGCGTACGGGGTGTCGGCGCCGATCATGAAGCCGTTGTCGTCGACCGGGTACGGCGTGAGCCGGGCCAGCACCTCCTGCCAGCGCGGCTTCAACGCGTCATCGATTCCCAGCAGTTGAGCCGACTCGAGGAGCGTCTGGCAGCCCCAGCGGATCAGGGCCAGGTCGTAGTTGGTGTCCTGTGGCGGCACCACGGGATATTCCGGTGACAGCGTGCTCGGCAGATGCAGCTTGCCGTCGCTGCCGGGGGTGAGGAAGTGCAGGTAGTAGGTGATCGTCCGGCGCAGTACGGGGTAGATCGTGTCACGCAGCAGGGACTGGTCCATGGAGTGCCGGTACGACAGCCACACGGTGTGCAGCGCCCAGGTGAGGTCGCCGGTCTCGGCTCCGGTGCCCGGTTGTCCCACCTCGCGGTTGCAGAACATGTCGGAGCTGCGGCCGATGCCGGAGCTGTCCGAGCGGTAGGCGGCGGGCACGTTGGCGGTGAGCTGTTCCTGGCTCCGGCGCAACGTGCCGGCGAGCGAGTCGAGTTCGGGATGGTTGAAACCCTGGATGAGCCAGTACTCCAGCTGGACGTTGAGGTTCCACCAGACCGCCGGCCAGGGCGTGGGCTCCAGCCACGGCCCGGAGGTGGCCATCACGGGGCCGCCGGCCCGGCTGGCGGAGGCCACCTTGTAGAGCTGGATCCAGTGGAAGCTCTGCAGCCGCTGGTCGGGGAACGACACGAAGCTCTTCCGGTAGAACGCGTGCCACCAGCCGGTGTGCCGCCGCCGCAGGACGCCGTACGACGGTGCGCGCCGGAGGTTGCGCAGGGAGTCGGCCTCGGCGGCGGAGGACGAGGGGAAGCTGTGGCCGACGCTGAGCAGCAGGTCGTCGCCGGAGCGGCGGTAGGAGGTCGCGGTCCGGCCGCCGCCGGTGAGCGGCTGGAGCACCTGTGCGGTGCCGTCGGCGGTGGTCCGGGTGGTCCAGGGCGGGTTGGCGGTGTATCCGGCGGGCGGGGCCTCCTGGATCTTCCGGGGGCTGACGGCGTCCTCGGGGTGGAACGTCCAGGTGACCTTCTCGCCGCCCGCCGCCGTCACGCGGGCGGCGAAGACCTCGTCGTGGATGAGGGCGGAGAGGGTGAGGGTGCCGGCGGTGGTGGTGACGGTGCCGGTGAGTTCGGCGTTCCACAGGCTCAGCCGCCAGTCGACCGCGGTGATGGTGCCGACCGGATCCAGCGTGAGATGTCCGACCGGGAGCCGGCAGGTGCCCCACCCACTGCCGAACTCCGGGCGATGGTCCTGGACTCGGCCGTGCTGCACGGTAAAACGGATCCGGTTGGCCCCCGGCTCCTGGTAGACCATGCTGCCGAGCAGCCCGTCCCCGAGGAACGGGCCTTCGTACCAGAGCGTCGGCAGCCTGGTCCACAGCAGGTCCTGGCCGCGCAGGAACTCTTCCCACGCGCTGTCGGAGGTCATGGTGTCGCGGAGTCTCCAGGGCCGCCCGGCGCCTTCGCCCGCCGATCCGGTGCCACCGGACGGCCCCGCCCCTTCGGACTGTTCCGCCCGGGCCGTCCCGGGCAGCGCCGCCACCGCCGCCCCGCCCAGCGCGGTGCCGAGTACGGATCTGCGGGGAACCGGCGAGCGTTTCTCCGGCTGCGAGGTCATCGTTGCCCTCCAAACCTGACGGTTCATCGAAACATCGGGTGTATCGGGGAACGTAGGGATGGCGGGGGGACGTGTCAATGAGTTCGACGGCTGCTACTGCTTAACACATCCGATGTGTGGCGGGAGTTGAGAGTGGTGGCCGGCCCCAGCCTCGGCGGTGCCGTACCGAAGCAGCCGACAGCAGGATCCCTGACGTTCCGATAACGATCTACCGACGATCCGCACACTGTTTCACGGAAACCCGTACGCACATTCATGGAACATACATACGATCCCGTGCATGAACAGAGCTGTGAAGATCGGCCTCGCCGGTACCTGCACCGCGCTGCTCGCCCTCGGGGGGATCGGTACCTACAACATCCTGCACGGCCTCACCTCAGGCTCGGCGGGTGACGCAGACTCCAAGGACGCGCGCGCTTTCGACCCGTCGGCGCTGTCGAGCACGCCCCCGTCGGACGCCGAGGCGGTGAAGCGGGCCAGCGCCTTCCTGGACGGCTGGTCCCGGCAGCGCCCGGACGGCGCGGCGGGCGACACCGACGTACCCGGGACGGCCTCGCAGGCGCTGCGGGACTACGCCGACGGCCTGCACCTGAAGAAGCTGTCGTTCGGTCACATCGTGTCGGCGGGCCCCTCGTCGGTGACGCCGGGTGCCACCAAGGTCACCTTCGACGTGACCGCTCAGGTCGAGGGCGGTACCTGGAGCTACCCGAGCGCGGTGGCCGTGCTGAAGAGCACGAACGGTGGCTCGGCGGTCCACTGGAACAACTCCGTGCTCTATCCGGGTCTGGGGGACGGGCAGTCGCTGACCGCGGGCAAGCTGCCGGCCGGAGCGGGCGGCACGAAGGTCGTGGCGAGCGACGGCAAGACCGATCTGTCCGGCTTCGTGTCACTGCGGGACATCGCGGCCACGATCGGCAAGAACGCGAAGCCCGCGGGCGGTACGCCCGGAACCGGTGTGGCCGTCGTCGACGCCGCCGGTGCGGGCGTGAAGACGCTGAAGGTCTTCTCCAAGGGCCGTCCCGCGGTCGTCAGGACCACCATCGACGCCGGTCTCCAGGCGGTGGCCGAGCGCGCCGTGCTGGATGCCCACCTTCAGCAGAAGCCCGCCGGTACCGTGGCGCTGGACTGGCGTAACGGCCACATCCTGGCGATCGCGCACTCGGGCGACGACGGCGACATCGCCATCAACGGCATCAAGTCCCCCGGCTCCACGATGAAGATCATCACCTCGGCGGCCCTCTTCGACAAGGCAGGTCTCACGCCGAGCAGCCCGGCGCCGTGCACGGACTCGCTGATGGCCAACAGCCAGTTGTTCCACAACGACTCCGGCGTGCGGGCCGACCCGGGCTCCTCCCTCGCCCAGGCCTTCACGGTGTCCTGCAACACCTCCTTCATCAAGGACGGTTTCCACGACCTCGTACACGACGGCGACGCCTCCGCCCTGAACGACGAGGCCGTGAACGTCTTCGGCCTGGGCGGCTGGTCCATCGGCGGGGGAGTCGCCACGACCGACCCGAGCATTCCGCCGGACGTCCAGGGCGGCGACCAGGCGGCCCAGTTCATCGGCCAGGGCAAGGTCACCGCGACGCCCCTGGTCATGGCGTCGGTGGCGGCCACCGTCCGGGGCGCCGGCTTCCAGCAGCCGGTCATCCTGCCGGGACAGCACCAGGAGGCGGCGCCGCGGCCCATCTCCGCCCGCACGGCCGGCTATCTGCAGTCGATGATGCGCAATGTGGCGACCAGCGGTACGGCGGCGCCGCGTCTGGGCGGGCTGGTGGGCGTCGGTGCCAAGACCGGCACCGCGGAGGAAGGCGATCACACCAACGGCTGGCTGACCGCCTACAACTCCCGCATCTCGGTCGCGGCGCTCGTCGAGGGCGGCAGCTCGGGCGTGGACTCCGCGGGCTATGTCGTACGACGGCTGCTGACCGGCAGCTGAACCCCGCCGCCCCCGGCGGCAGCCGGCGGGCGATGTCGTCCCGCCGGTCGGTCGCTCACTCGGTGACCAGGGCGAGGGTGAAGCCGTCGTAGCCCTTCGAGCCGACCGTCTGCAGGGTGGTGGCGGTCAACCGCGGGTGTTCGGCGATGAGTTCGGTGAAACGGCGGACGCCCTGCACGCGCGGGTCGTCGTCGGCCGCGTCGGTGACCGCCCCCTCGCGGACCACGTTGTCGCCGACGATGACGCTCCCGGGCCGGGTGAGCTTCAGCGACCACTCCAGGTACTCCGGGTTGGAGGGCTTGTCGGCGTCGATGAAGACCAGGTCGAACGGGCCGGCTTCCTCGGCCGCGAGCAGGGGCAGCGTGTCCCGGGCCCTGCCGACGCGGATGTCGACGATGTGGTCCAGCCCGGCTCGGGCGATGTTGGCGGTGGCCACGGCGGCGTAGTGCGGGTCGCTCTCCAGGGTGACCAGGCGGCCGTCGTCCGGCAGGGCCCGGGCGAGCCAGATGGTGCTGTAGCCGCCCAGGGTGCCGATCTCCAGGATGCGGCGGGCGCCCCGGATCCGGGCGAGGAGGTTCAGCAGCTTGCCCTGGTTGGGGGCCACCTGGATGGCCGGGAGGCCTGCGGCATCGCTGTCCCCGGCGGCCGAGAGCAGGGCGTCGTCCTCCTTCACGAGCAGCCCGTTGAAGTAGTCGTCGACAGCGGTCCACGTCTGCTGGGACATAGTGAGTTCCCTTTCGATACTTATCAAGTTCCGAAAGGGAACCTACTGTGGAGGTCCGACAGCCTGTCAACGGCTTTGCCTGAGGAGCGCGACGATGAGTTCACGGCGGGTGGCCGACGACGCCTGCGGCATCGCGCAGGCCGCGGCGGTGGTGGGGGACTGGTGGAGCCTGCTCGTCCTGCGGGAGATCGCGCGCGGCCATGTGCGCTTCGACCGGCTCGCCGGCGAACTGGGCGTCTCGCGCAAGATCCTCACCGAGCGGCTGCGCACCCTGACCGAGCACCGGGTGCTGGAGCGGCGCCCGTACCAGGACCGGCCGCCCCGCTACGAGTACGTACTCACCGAACAGGGCCGCGGCCTGGTGCCGGTCCTGGTGGCGCTGCAGGACTGGGCCGACCGGTGGCTGCTCGGTGACGGCACGCTCACCGGCGAGGCCCCCGACCACGGCGCCGAGGCCCGGCGGGTCGCCTCGCTCGTCGGCGAGACCGTACCCGCCGCTCTCCGGCTGCCCGGAACCGATGGCCGCTCGCACGACCCCGTGGCCGCCGCGCCCCGCCCCACGGTGCTGTTCGCCTATCCCGCGGCCGGCATCCCGGGCGTCCCGGCGGGCCTCGCCGGGCCGCCGATCCCCGGCAGTGCCGGCTGCACCCTGGAGAACCGCCAATTCCGCGCCGCCTGGCCGCAGTTCGAGGCCGCGGGCATCGCCGTCCACGGTGTGAGCACCCAGACCCCCGAGGAACAAGCCGCCTTCGCGCGGGCCGAGGACCTGCCCTTCCCCCTGCTGTCCGACGCCCAGCTCCAGCTCACCGCGGGCCTGCGGCTGCCGGCCTTCCGGGCCGGACAGGACCTGCGGATCAAGCGGCTCATCCTGGTCGTCGGTCCCGACCGGACCGTACGGCACACGCTGTTCCCGGTCACCGACATCCCCGCCGCCGTGGAGCGGGCGTTCACCCTCGCCATCGCCGCCACCGGGAATCCGCCCGCGTGAGCTTGGTCCTGTGGGGAGCGCAGGGCACGCGGCTCTCCGTCGAGCGGGGCGAGCGCGGCCGAACGGCACCTAGGCCGGCGTCCTGGTGAAGTGCGTGACCGGGCGTTCGAGGCGTTCGCCGTCCAGCGTGATGTCGACGGCTTCGTTGTAAAAGGCGAGCAGCCCCTTGATCGCGGCCACCGCGGGCAGCGGCTCGGGGTAGCTCCACACGACGTCGGGCGGAACATCCGCCTCGCCGTGCCCGGCGTGCCAGGACCAGTACTCGGCGGTGCCCTTGTAGGGGCAGCCGGTGTGGTGGTCGGTGGGGTGGAACAGGTCGAGGCGGACGTCCTCGCGGGGGAGGTAGTAGCGCGTGGGCAGCCCGGTCTCGAAGAGGAGCACCGGACGGCGGGTGTCGGCGACGACCGTGCCGCCGATCTCGACGACGACGTGCCGGCTGCTGGGGATGGCGTCGACCCGTTTGTGCGGGTCGCGGGGGTGGACGAAGATCTCCTCTTCCTCCTCGTACCAGTGGTCCAGGCCCCGGCCGGTGCGCCGGAACCACTCGAAGGCGATGTGGCCGGCCAGGGCGTCGGCGGGAAACGTCCATGCCGCGTTCTCCAGCAGCTCGCCGTCCATGTCGAGGTCGTAGAAGGCCGTCGACCCGGTATGGGCTGCAGCTGGTGGGTTCTTGGCCGGCCGCAGCAGGTCCGCGCGGACCTCCGAGCGCGGGAAGGCGTACAGCGGGACGGGGACTCCGGGCTCCCAGACGAGTACGGGGTGGCGGCTGTCGACAACGGTGACATCGCCCTTCCGGCCCCGCACCCAGCGCTCACTGGGCTCCCAGAGCAGGCCTTCCGGGGTGGTGTACGGGGGCTGGGCGGTGCTGAGCGTGGTCATGACCGGATCTCCGGAGGGGTGTCTTCCACGGCGGTTCCATGGTTTCGCGCACGGAGGCCTCTTGCCAGGCGGGAGTGGAAGGGCTCACACGGTTGCCCTCACGGGCTATGCATGGGCATGCGTAATGATGCATACTCTTCCTATGTCCAAGGTCCTCACTTCCCTTCCGGTCGGCGAGCGCGTCGGCATCGCCTTCTCCGGCGGCCTCGACACCTCGGTCGCCGTCGCGTGGATGCGCGACAAGGGCGCCGTCCCGTGCACCTACACCGCCGACATCGGCCAGTACGACGAGCCCGACATCGCCTCGGTACCCGGCCGTGCGACGGCCTACGGTGCCGAGATCGCGCGCCTGGTCGACTGCCGTGCGGCCCTGGTCGAGGAGGGGCTGGCCGCGCTCGCCTGCGGCGCGTTCCACATCCGCTCGGGCGGGCGTGCCTACTTCAACACCACGCCCCTCGGCCGCGCCGTCACCGGTACCCTCCTGGTCCGGGCGATGCTCGAGGACGACGTACAGATCTGGGGCGACGGCTCCACCTTCAAGGGCAACGACATCGAGCGGTTCTACCGCTACGGCCTGCTGGCCAACCCGCACCTGCGGATCTACAAGCCCTGGCTGGACTCCGACTTCGTGACCGAGCTCGGCGGCCGCAAGGAGATGTCCGAGTGGCTGCTCGCGCACGGCCTGCCGTACCGCGACAGCACCGAGAAGGCGTACTCGACCGACGCCAACATCTGGGGTGCCACCCACGAGGCGAAGACCCTGGAGCACCTGGACACCGGCGTCGAGACCGTCGAGCCGATCATGGGCGTACGGTTCTGGGACCCCTCGGTCGAGATCGCGCCCGAGGACGTGACGATCGGCTTCGACCAAGGCCGCCCGGTGACGATCAACGGCAAGGAGTTCGCCTCGCCGGTCGAGCTGGTCATGGAGGCCAACGCCATCGGCGGCCGGCACGGGCTCGGCATGTCGGACCAGATCGAGAACCGGATCATCGAGGCCAAGAGCCGCGGCATCTACGAGGCGCCCGGCATGGCTCTGCTGCACGCGGCCTACGAGCGCCTGGTCAACGCGATCCACAACGAGGACACCCTCGCCCAGTACCACAACGAGGGCCGCAAGCTCGGCCGCCTCATGTACGAGGGCCGCTGGCTGGACCCGCAGGCGCTGATGATCCGCGAGTCGCTGCAGCGCTGGGTCGGCGCCGCGGTCACCGGCGAGGTGACGCTGCGGCTGCGGCGCGGCGAGGACTACTCGCTCCTCGACACCACGGGCCCGGCGTTCAGCTACCACCCGGACAAACTGTCCATGGAGCGCACCGAGGACTCCGCGTTCGGCCCGTCGGACCGGATCGGCCAGCTCACCATGCGCAACCTGGACATCGCCGACTCCCGCGCGCGCCTCGAGCAGTACGCCGGGCTGGGCATGGTCGGCACCGAGCACCCGGCACTGATCGGCGCGGCCCAGGCCGCCTCCACCGGCCTGATCGGCGCCATGCCGCAGGGCGGCGCCGAGGCGATCGCCTCCCGCGGCGAGGTCACGGAGGAGGACGAGGCCCTGGACCGCGCCGCGATGGAGTCCGGCACGGACTGAGGCGCTGCACCGGCCGCACACCCTTGGGCAGCGGGCCCCGTCGGTTCACCTCCGACGGGGCCCGCCGTCGTACGCCCGCCGTCTGGGAAGCCCCACCGCAGGGAGCTTCTCGTACCCTGTGTCCCGTGCCCTCCCCCCGTCTGCGACGCGTCGCCGTCCTGGTGCTCGAAGGCGCCAAACCGCTCGATGTCGGGATCCCCGCCCAGGTGTTCACGACACGGGCGAGCATGCCCTACGAGGTACGGGTGTGCGGGGCGGAGCCCGGGCTCGTGGCGGGCGGTGACGGGCTGTCGTACCACGTCGCCCATGGGCTCGACGCGCTCGCTTGGGCGGACATCGTCTTCATCCCCGGATACCGGTTCCCGGACCGCGAGGATCCGCCGCGGTCCGTCGTCGACGCGCTGCTCGCCGCCCACGCCCGGGGCGCGCGGCTCGCCGCCATCTCGACCGGCGCGTTCGCGCTCGCGGCCACGGGACTGCTCGACGGCAAGCGGGCGACGACGCACTGGCACTACTCGCGGGCCCTCGCCGCTAAGCACCCGCTGATCCGGGTGGACGAGAACGTTCTCTTCGTCGACGAGGGCGGCGTGCTGACGTCGGCCGGCGCCGCCTCCGGCATCGATCTGTGCCTGCACATCCTGCGCAAGGACCTCGGGGTCGCCGTGTCCAACCACGCGGCACGGCGTCTGGTCGCCGCCCCCTACCGCAGCGGCGGGCAGGCCCAGTACGTGCCGCGCAGCGTGCCCGAGCCGCTCGGCGAACGGTTCGCCGCGACCCGCGAGTGGGCACTGCACCGCCTCGGCGAGCCGCTCACCCTCACGGTGCTCGCCCGGCACGCCGCGGTCTCGCCGCGCACGCTGTCCCGACGCTTCGTCGAGGACACCGGATACACGCCCATGCAGTGGGTGATGCGCGCCCGCATCGACCTGGCCCGGGAACTCCTCGAACGCTCCGAGCGCAGCATCGAGCAGATCGCCGCCGACGTCGGCCTCGGCACCGGCACCAATCTGCGGACCCACTTCCAGCAGATCCTCGGCACCACCCCGAGCGAGTACCGGCGAACCTTCACCCAGGGCGAATAGCCCCCGGCGCGACCCCTGGCGCGATCCTTGCGAACCATGGCGCTCTCGACACAGTCATGCGCGCAGGCGGCACGCGACGCTGGTGGGGAACCGAGGGAGCCGAGCGGAACCGAAGGGACTTCACCCATGACTCGCATTGCCATCAACGGATTTGGCCGTATCGGACGCAACGTGCTGCGCGCCCTGCTCGAACGCGGCAGCGCCCTCGAAGTCGTCGCCGTGAACGACCTGACGGAACCCGCGACCCTCGCACGGCTGCTCGCCTACGACACCACGGCCGGCCGACTCGGCCGCCCCGTGACCGTCGACGGAGACGCCCTCGTCGTCGACGGCCGCCGCATCACCGTCCTCGCCGAGCGCGAGCCGGCGCAGCTGCCCTGGGCCGACCTCGGTGTGGACATCGTCCTGGAGGCGACCGGCCGCTTCACCTCGGCGAAGGCCGCCCGGGCACACCTCGACGCCGGAGCGAGGAAGGTGCTCGTGAGCGCGCCGTCCGACGGAGCCGACGTCACGCTCGCGTACGGGGTCAACACCGACGCCTACGACCCGGACCTGCACACGATCGTCTCGAACGCCTCCTGCACCACCAACGCGCTCGCGCCGCTGGCCGCCGTGCTGGACGAACTCGCCGGGATCGAGCACGGCTTCATGACGACCGTGCACGCCTACACGCAGGAGCAGAACCTGCAGGACGGCCCGCACCGCGACGCCCGCCGTGCCCGCGCCGCAGCCGTCAACATCGTGCCCACCACGACGGGTGCGGCCAAGGCGATCGGCCTGGTACTGCCGAACCTCGACGGCAAGCTGTCGGGCGACTCGATCCGTGTGCCCGTTCCGGTGGGCTCGATCGTGGAGCTCAACACGACCGTCGCGCGTGACGTGACCCGCGACGACGTCCTGGCCGCGTACCGCGCCGCGGCGCAGGGACCGCTCGCCGGCATCCTCGAGTACTCGGACGACCCGCTCGTGTCCTCCGACATCACCGGCAATCCGGCCTCGTCGGTCTTCGACTCGGCCCTGACCCGCGTCGACGGACGGCACATCAAGGTGGTCGCCTGGTACGACAACGAGTGGGGCTTCTCCCACCGCGTGATCGACACGCTCGAACTCCTCGCCGGGTAGTCCCCCCGAGAAGCCTGAGGTCAGCGGCCCTGCAGGGGGGCAACACCCTGGGCGTCGTAGGGAAAGCCCCCCATCCGGTCGGGGGTCTGACCGGCTGTTCCGTTCGAACGGGCGCGCCGAGACTCGACGGCATGACGATCTCCACTCATGCCTCGACCGCCGCCGAGGCGCCCGCCGTCCGTGCCCGTACGTCCGGCTCCGGAGCCGGCAGCGACTTCGCGCGGCTGTCCCGGCGTATCACCGAGGCGGGCCTGATGAGGCGGCGCCCCGGCTATTACGCGGCACGACTCGCTCTGGTGACCGCGCTGCCGGCGGCGGGCTGGGCCACCTTCCTCGTGCTGGGCGACACCTGGTGGCAGCTGGCCGTGGCGGCCTTCCTGGCCCTCGCCTTCGGCCAAGTCGCCCTGGTCGCCCATGATCTGGCGCACCGTCAGGTCTTCCGGCGCGGGCGGCCGAGCGAGACATGGGGCCGGCTCTTCGGCAATCTCGGCATCGGCATGAGCTACGGCTGGTGGATGAACAAGCACACCCGCCACCACGCCAACCCCAACCACGAGGAACTCGACCCGGATGTCGCCCCGGACATCCTGGTGTGGTCCACCGCCCAGGCCCGCGACAGCCGTGGCCTGGCCCGCCTCATCGGGGGACACCAGGCGTGGCTGTTCTTCCCCCTGCTGACCCTGGAGGGCTTCAACCTGCATGTCGCGAGTCTGCGGGCGCTGCGCTCGCCCGCCATGAAGCACCGGGCCCTGGAAGGCGGCCTGCTCCTGCTTCACCTCGCGGCCTATGTGTCGGCGCTGTTCCTGGTGCTCTCGCCCGGCAAGGCGGTCGCGTTCCTCTTCGTGCACCAGTGCCTCTTCGGCGTCTACCTCGGCTGCACCTTCGCACCCAACCACAAGGGCATGCCCACCTTCAGCGGCGACGAACGCCCCGACTTCCTGCGCCGCCAGGTCCTCACCTCCCGCAACGTACGCGGCGGCCGGCTCACCGATGTGCTGCTCGGCGGGCTCAACTACCAGATCGAGCACCACCTGTTCCCGAGCATGCCCACACCCCATCTGCGGCGGGCCCAGGTCATCGTCCGCGCGTACTGCGCGGAGATCGGCGTGCCGTACCACGAGACCGGCCTGATCCGGTCCTACCGCGAGGCCCTCACCCATATGCACCGGGTGGGAGAACCGATCAGGCGGCAGCGCAGGGCATCCTGACGACGGGCGCGGGGCATGACGACGATGGGCCGCCAGGACCGCCGGCCTCCTCGGCAACCGCGTCACCGTCTCCCCTTCCAGTGGGCGGGCCGACCGCCGATCCACGAAGATCGTCCGCTGCTGACCGGAGGACAGGGTTCCGGGCAGGGCATACGGCCCTGGTCCGAAGCAGCGCCGTGTCGCTCTGCTCGCCACCGCCGCGGACACACGAGAGGATCACACCGCGCATGTCCCCCACGCCGTCCAGGAGCTGGAGCCAGGAGGACATCTCCGACCTGTTCGAGCTCGACGAGGAGCACGAACGGCACGCCATGGAGACCGTGGTCGCCTGCATCGGCGAACTCGCGGACCGAGGAGTGGACGTGGAGGACGTCGAGCGGGACATCGACGCGGAGAGCGGCCGGATGGTCGCCGCCGGACTCCGCGTCGAGGGCACCCGTGAACTGCGCGCCCACTTCCCCTCGGTCCCGCTTCCCTGGCTGCGCTCGCGCGCCGACTTCGCCGAGGAGCGGCGTGTCTGGGCGGAGGAGGAGATCATCGAGATGTTCGTCCAGGGAGAGGGGTACGTGGACTGGGCGGAGGCCGTGGAAGCGGGCGTCCGGGTGGCGCGCACCCACGCATGACGGGCCGGCCGTGCCCCCTCGGGGGCAGGGCTCATCGTCGTACGGTGCTCAGTTCCACGCCCCCGTGACCAGCCGCGCCTCGCAGAGGTCCTGTGCGACCTGGGAATGCCTGCGACCCCTGCGTGGTTCACCCATCGAGTCCGCTGGCATGCCCTGGCCAATCCCGGGGTGCCGATCAAGGGAGATTCTCATGGCACGCAGCACTGTGCGTCCCGTCGTCAGGCTGAAGTCGACGGCGGGTACCGGCGTCACCTATGTGACGCGCAAGAACCGTCTGAGCGACCCCGACCGGCTCGTCCTGCGCAAGTACGACCCGGTCGCCGGCCGGCACGTCACCTTCCGCGAGGAACGCTGAAGCGCGCCGCCGCCCTCTCGGGCCGACGGCCACAAGGAGGCACATCTGGGAAAACGGCACCACCTACCCGCTGATCGACGTGGACATCTCGCGGGCGAACCATCCCTTCCACACCGGCACCGCCGTGTGTACCTGAGTACGAGGAGAATCCAGCCATGAAGGTCCGCACGTCCCTGCGCTCACTGAAGTCCAAGCCGGGCGCCCAGCTGGTGCGCCGCCGCGGGGTGGTCTTCGTCGTGAACAAGAAGAACCCCCGTTTCAAGGCCCGCCAGGGCTGACCGGCCTCGACGGGAAGACATGTGCATCGGTGGTACGGGCGGATCGCCGAAATCAGACTGAAGTCCCCCTCCGGCGGGGCGTCCTCCGCCGTACGGCGGAGAGGGTCGGGCTTGGCGGTCGAGGCGCAGGCCGCCCGCCCCGACCAGCATGGTGGACATGACCACAGCATCCACGCCGCCTCCTCTCCGTACCCTCCCACCCGCTCCCCTCTGGGCGCGGCGCGCCGCCCACGCCATCGCCTGGTGCGCGGCACCCTCGGGCCTGTGGCGTCTGGCCATGGCATCGGGTATCTACGTGGGTTACAGCGACAAGGTGTTGCGCGATGCCTACGCCATACCGGGCTGGGGAGTCGCCTACGTGGTCGGCCTGTCGGTCCTGACCGAGCTGGCCGCTCTGTTCCCCCTCCTTCTCGTCCGCGACCGGCCGTCGCGACACCCCCGCGCGATGGCCGGGCTGGCCTGGACGGCTTCGGCCGTGACGATCCTCGTGGCGTTGTCGCAGGTGGTGGTCGCCCTCACCGTGGACAGCCGAACGAACCTCGCGAGCGGCACGCCGCGCACCGTGTGGGCCCTCGTCTACGCTCCGCTCCTCGCCGTACCGGTTCTCCTGACGGCGGTGACCTGGTCGTACGCACGGCGGCAACCTGCCGAGGGGTGGGGAAGCGGCAAGAACGACAGGTAGCGCCACCGCGCCCGACCTGGGCAGACCCGGGCAGACTCGCGCCCGATTCTGGGTGATCTCTTACCGGTGTCTTCACGGTCGCGGACGGTCCGCTGCGTACCGTTGCCGTCGTGGGCGGCTGTCGACCGCGGCAGCCCTCGATCAGGTCTGGGGGAACGGATGACGGCTGGTCGCCGTGCGGTGCTGACCGCCATGGCGGGAGGGCTGCTGGCAGGCTGCGCGGGCTCGAAGACCGGTGGCGGCGCCACCGCCAACTCCTCCGGTCCGGCCGGGACGGACTCGGGCGCGGCACTCCCGGCCACCCCCTCGGCCACGGCCCCCACCACGCGGCCTGCCGTCACCCGCGCGGAGGTCGTGGCCCGCTACGGACGCAGCGCGCCGCACACCTGGGGCTTCGACGCCCCGGGCGTCGTGCACTCCCTGCCGCGCGCGGCACGCGCCATCGCGCTGACCTTCGACGCATGCGGCGGCCCGGGCGGCAGCGGTTACGACCAGGCGCTCATCGATTTCCTCCGCGCACGGCACGTTCCGGCCACGCTGTTCATCAATTCCCGCTGGATCGACGCCAATCCGGCGGTGTTCCAGCGGCTGGCCGCGGACCCGCTGTTCGAGATCGCCAACCACGGCACCCGGCACCGCCCGCTGTCCGTCACCGGCCGCTCCGCGTACGGCATCCCCGGCACCCGGGACGCGGGCGAGGTGTACGACGAGATCGCCGGGAACCAGGCCAAGCTGACCCGCCTGCTGGGCGCCCCGCCGCGCTTCTTCCGGTCCGGCACCGCGTACTGCGACGACATCGCGGCCCGCATCGTCACCGACCTCGGGGAACGCTTCGTCAGCTTCTCCGTCAACGGTGACGGCGGCGCCACCTTCACCGCCGAGCAGGTGCACACCACCGTCGCCTCGGCTCGGGCCGGTTCCATCGTCCTGTGCCACATGAACCACCCCGAGCGCGGCACCGCACGGGGCATCGCAAGCGCCGTCCCGCACTTGCTGGCCCGGGGCCATCGCTTCGTCCGCCTCTCGGACGCCCTGCACCGGACTTGACGTGTGCCACGGAGCGGGGTGGGCGGGCGTACTGAACGTGACCGGCCATCGCGCACGGTGACCGCATCGGCGACAGCGCACTGAACGGCGGGTCGGCCTCGCCTGGCTGCCGTTCGCCGGCCCAGGCTGTCCATGTCACACCACTCGTCACCGCGTCCCCGCCGGATCACAATGTGTCCCACAGGCAGACCTGCCGCCGGGAGGCGTCGTGAGCACATCAGCTGAGCCAAGGGTGTCCGGCCTCGAGGTCCGGTCCATCGACTATGTCCCCCTCGACGAGCGGCACGGCAAGCTCTGGCACCTGGGCCCGCTGTGGTTCATGTCCAACGCCCAGATCGCGACCCTGGCCGTGGGACTCATCAGCATCACCGGGGGCGGCACTCTGATCTGGTCCCTGCTGGCCATCGTCGCCGGCACGGTCATCGGCACCTTCTTCATGGCCTTCCACTCGGCACAGGGACCCCAGCTGGGCCTGCCGCAGATGATCCAGTCGCGCCCCCAGTTCGGTTACGTCGGCGCCCTGCTGGTGTGGCTCTTCGCCTATGTGCAGTACGCGGGTTTCAACGTCTTCAACAGCATCCTCGCCGCCGACTCGCTGCACACCACCCTGCACGGGAGCGTCAAACTCTGGGTGGTCGTGGTCACCGTCGTCGCGCTCGTGATCGCGCTGGTGGGCTACGACATCATCCACAAGGCAGAGCGGGTCCTGACGTACACCTTCCTGGTCGTCTTCGGGATCTTCACCGTCGGTGTCCTCGTCACGCTGCACTATCCGGCGGGCTCCTTCGACCTCGGTGCCTTCAAGTGGACGCCGTTCCTGGCGCAGTTCGGCGTGGTCGCCGGCTACCAGATCAGCTGGGCCATCTACGTCTCGGACTACTCGCGCTATCTCCCGCCGGACGTGACGGTCCGCAAGACCTTCTACTGGACGTATTTCGGCTCCGCGCTCGGCGGCATCTGGCTCATGGTCCTCGGCACGCTGCTCGCCGCCTGGGCCGGCAAGGACTTCGAGACGATCAAGTCGATCAACGCGGCCGGAGACAAGGTGTTCGACGGCTTCGGCGCGATCGTGCTGCTCTTCGCCGCCCTGGGCCTGGTGTCCGTCACCGCGCTGAACATGTACGGCGGTTCGCTGACCCTCATCAGCGGCATCGACTCGTTCAAGCGGGTGCGTCCGACACTGGGCGTACGCCTGCTGACCATCGGTCTGACCGCGGCCCTGTCCCTGGTCGGTGCACTGGCCGCGACCTCCCACTTCCTCGAGAACTTCAACAACTTCCTGCTGCTGGTGCTCTACCTGTTCATCCCGTGGACCGCGGTGAACCTGATGGACTACTACGTGGTGCGCCGCGGGCACTACGCCATCGCGGAGATCTTCAACCCGCACGGCATCTACGGCCGTTGGGGCTGGCACGGCATCATCTCCTACGTGGTCGGCTTCGCCGCCATGGTCCCGTTCTTCTCCGTCGGCACCCTGTACGTGGGTCCCGCCGCCAAGGCGCTGGGCGGAGCCGACATCTCGCTGTTCATCGGCCTTCCCGTCGCCGCGCTCCTGTACTGGTGGCTGACCCGCTCGATCGACGTGGCTGCCGAGACACGCATCGCCCGGGCCGAGGCGGAGGCACTGGAGCAGGCGGCCCACGAGCACCGCGAGCCCTGACGGCTGCTGCCGGGCCGTACGACAGGGGTCGTACGGCCCGGCGACCGACCCGAGGCCGACGAACAACCCCGAGCAGCTGGGCCTGGCCGCGTTCTACGGCGGTCTCGCCCGGTTCGCCACGGGGCTGTTCGCGTTCCGCTGCGGCAATACGTTCATTAGTTCGGGGCGACGGTGTTCTGCTCGTACGCCGCCTTCTGGCTGTCCTGCTGGTGGATCGTCCCGCGCCTGGCGCTCGCCGGTGACACGCACAACGCGCTCGGTCTGTTCCTGCTCGGCTGGATGATCTCCACCGCGCACTGCTCAGCTCCCTCGAAGTCCGCCATTCACCAACGCGCACGACCGGCTCGCCGGACTCCCGGCTTCCGCCGCCGCGCACCCGGCCGGGACAATCCTCGTCATGAACGACGACATGGCTGACGCCCGGAGCCGACTGGCCAGGATCGAGCGGCTGCTGGAGAGCGGCGAACGCGAACTCGTCCCCGCCTGGCGCCGGGCGACCCGTGGTGAGCCGCGCTGGACGGTGACGGCGGTGATCCTCGCGGGCGTAGCCCTGCAGCTGATCCTGCCGCACCGTCTCATCCTGCTCCGTACGGTGTGGACCCTGCCCGCGCTGGAGCTGCTGCTGCTGGCCGGACTGATCGCGGGCAACCCCCGGCGCGTGGAGCCCCGTACCCGCCTGCTGCGGTACCTGGGCCTGACCCTGACCGGCGTCATCAGTCTGGCCAACGGCTGGGCGGCGGTCCGGCTCGTGGGGGACCTGGTGACCGGCAAAGGGGGACAGGGCGCCGTCCCGCTCCTGCTGACCGGTGGTGTCATCTGGGTGACGAACGTGATGGTGTTCGCCCTGTGGTACTGGGAGTGGGACCGGGGCGGACCCATGGCCCGGGTCCAGGGACAGCACCAGTTCCCCGACTTCCTCTTCGTCCAGATGCAGAGCCCGGAGCTGGCCCCGCCGGACTGGGAACCGGCGTTCCTGGACTACCTCTACCTCTCCTTCACCAACGCCACCGCCTTCAGCCCGACCGACGTCATGCCGCTGTCCCGCTGGTCCAAGATGCTCATGATGCTGCAGTCCTCGGTGTCCCTGGTGACCGTGGTCCTCGTGGTCGCCCGGGCGGTCAACATCCTGAAGTAGCTCCAGGAAGCAGATCAGCCGGGCCTGGCGCCGACCTCGCCCGCCTGCCCTGTGGGCCCGACGGCTCCCGGGGACCGGTGTCCCGACCGGGCCGCCGCTGAACTTCCCTCCGCCGAACGCCTGTTGCCGCTCGGCCCCGGAGATCGGCCGACGCATGTCACAGACGGCCGGGCTGTCTCGTCTCAGATCCCGGAGAACGACTCGGGATCGGGAAGGTGAGGGTCATGCGGGTGTTCGTGGCGGGCGGGGCCGGGGTGCTCGGGCGGCGGCTGGTGCCGCGGCTCGTGGCCCGGGGTCACCAGGTGACGGGCACGACGACGAGCGCGGCCAAACTCGGTCTGTGGGCCGCCCTCACCATCAGGCTGCGCACCGAGGGAACCGACCACCTGCTGGCAGCGGCCGAGGCGGCCGGCGTGCCGCGCTTCGTGGCCCAGGGCCACGCCCACTGCAACGGAATCCGCGAGGGCGGGTGGGTGAAGACAGAGGAGCACCCGCTGGAAGTCGGGGACGGCACCGGGTACGCCTCGTGGGTGCATCTCGACGACGCGGCGAGCGCCACCGTCCTCGTCGTCGAGCAGCGGGCGAGGGGCGCCTTCGGCATCGTCGACGACGAACCCGCCCCGGAGAGCGCATGGCAGCCGCATCCGGCGGCGTGCGCGGGGGCCAAGCCTTGGATGCGGGTGCCGAAGTGGCCGGCCCGGCTGCCGGCCGGGGAGGCGGTGGTGACGATGACGACCGAGGGCCGCGGCTTCTCCAACGCCAGGGCCGAGCGCGAACGCCGCCGGCAACTGCGCTGTCCCTCGTGGCGCCAGGGCTTCAGGGAGGGGCTGGCGTGAGCCGGGCCGAGGAATTCGAGGAGCTGCGGCCCCTGCTGTTCTCGATCGCCTACCGCATCCTGGGCAGCGTGGCCGAGGCCGAGGACGCGGTCCAGGAGACCTGGCTGCGCTACGACCTCTCCGCGACCCGGCCGACGTCGACCAGGGCGTTTCTGTCGGCGACGGTCACCCGCATCTCGATCGACGTGCTGCGTTCTGCCCGTGTGCGGCGCGAGGAGTACGTCGGACCGTGGTTCCCCGAGCCGCTGCTCACCGACCCCTACCAGGACCCCGAGCATGCGGCGGAACTGGCCGACTCGCTGTCCATGGCGGCCCTGCTCCTGATGGAGCGGCTCAGCCCGCTCGAACGGGCCGTCTTCGTCCTGCGGGAGGTGTTCGCCTTCGGCTTCCCCGACATCGCCGCGGCCGTAGGACGCTCCGAGGCGGCCTGCCGCCAGCTCGCCGTACGCGCCCGCCGTCACATGGACGCGGGCAGGCCCCGCTTCGCGGCCGACCGGAGGGAACGCGAGGCACTCGCGGAACGGTTCTTCGGCGCCTTGAGGGACGGCGACGTCGACGGGCTCCGGCAACTCCTCGCCGCCGACGTGCAGATGGTCGCGGACAGCGGCGGCAAGGCCCCGCGGTGGGCCGGGGGAATCCACGGCGTCGACCAGATGTGCCAGATGCTCGACCAGCTCCTCTGGCCGTTCCTCCGCATCGGCGGGGTCGTGGAGCCACGCCAGGTCAACGGCCAGCCGGGCGCGGTCTTCCGCGACCGCGACGGCAAGGTGGCCAACATCTGGACTCTCGACATCCTCGACGGGCGGATCCAGGCGATCCGCACGGTCAGCAATCCCGACAAGCTCGCCCACATGGGCCCCGTCGCGGATGCCTGGGCCCTGCTGCGCGAAGCCCAGGAGGCCCGCCGGGACATGGCCGGCCCGGCACCGACAGACCCGGCCACCACACACACGTTCGTACGGGAAGCAGAACGGGAGAATCGGACATGATCAGGATCGGCATCGTCATCGGCAGCACCCGACCCGGCCGCAAGGGCGACCGGGTGGCCGAGTGGGTACGGGACCTCGCGGTCGAACACGCGGGAGACGCGGCGGTCTTCGAGCTCGTGGACCTCAAGGAGCACGCGCTTCCGCTGCTCGACGAAGCGGTCCCGGCGCTCATGGCGCCGGGCGAACGCCCCCACACCAGGCGCTGGGCCGAGCGGATCGGCTCGTACGACGCCTTCATCGTCGTCACCCCCGAATACAACACCGCCCCTCCGGCCAGCCTCACCAACGCCATCGACTACCTCTACGCGGAGTGGGGCGGCAAGCCGGTCGGTTACGTGGGTTACGGCGTCTTCGGCGCGGTCATGGCGGTGCAGAAGCTGCGCGCCCAGGCGGGCGTGCTGCGCATGGCGGACATCGGACCGCAGGTGGCGCTGTCGCTGCGCGAGGACTTCGTGAACCTCACCGACTTCCGTCCGCAGGAGCTGCACGTGCCCGAGGTGCACGGGCTGGTCGACGAGCTGCTGGCATGGGCGCAGGCACTCGCCCCGCTCCGGGCGGCTGCCGCGGCGAGCGCCTGAACGGATGCCGACCGTCCCTCACCGGCCGTAGGTCTCGGCGGTCCCTGGACCGGGGGCCGCCGAGCGCTCGATCCGTGGTGCCGGGTCAGCCGAGGAGCCGGAGCAGAACGGCGGCCTCCGCCCGGAGCTGCGATGCCCGCTCGGCCTGAGCCGGCGCCGTGAACTGTGCTGCGAGCGTGAGCCGTTCGTCGGCTTCGGCGCGCACGATGTCCGTGATGTGCTGTTCGCTCAGCTCGCGCCGGGCAGCCTCGGTGGCGCCGACACCGAGCGGCACCTGCTCGATGGCCGAGCCGCGCAGCTCGGCCGGGCCGACCGGTACCGCCTCGGCGTTGTCCACCGCGGCGAGCGTGGAACGCAGGGCGCTCACCGCGACCTTGTCGCGGGCACGCATCGCTTCCCGCAGGGCTTGACGCATATGAAGGCGCAGAGACATGCCGGCGACCCTATGGTCCGCCCCCGGGACGATCAACGGAATATCCGCCCGGCCGGTTCGCGCAGCCCTCACTGAAGGCGCAGGGTGCCCGGTGCCCGGTGTTCGAAGATCTCGGTCAGCCAGTCGAAGACGGTCGCTCCGTGCCCGCGACGGGCCTCCGCCAGTTCGGCACTCACCTGCGCCCGGTTGGTGGGGTGGCAGCGCGACAGCCTGATCTCCAGCTGGCGGGCCGTCTCCGGATGGCCGAGATGCTCGCGGGACACCTGATGGTCTCGCCATTCCACTACGAAGTCATCGTCGTCCGGAGTGCCGAAGCCACCACTGAGGCAGTCGGCGAAGGCGTCGAGGTTGCTGCCGAAGTAGCCGCCTGGACCGTTCACGGCTTCGCCGATGACGCGCCAGAAGTCTTCCAGGGTCCTGATCCGCGTGCCGTCCAGCACGTAAGTGACCGTCACGGCCCAGAGGTTACGCGCCAGGTCACACACTGCGCCCGGTCGTGTCACATCCTGGCCGGCCGGTTCGTCCTGTGGGTGCAGATGTCCGTACCGGCCTGAAGGGAAGTCGTATGTCAACCGATGAGGAAACCCGTAACAAAGCGACGACCGCGCGTCTTCATGACGCTCTGGGCGCCGGGGATCTGGAGATCCTCTTGAAGATGATCGACGAACTCGTGGCGCCGGACGTGCTGTTCCACGCACCGGTACCGATGGGCATGACGGGGGTGCAGGCGCTCAAGCAGGTGTGGACCGTGCTCTTTCGCGCGTTTCCCGATATTCACGTCACGGTCGAGGATGTGATCGCCGAGGGGGACAAGGTCGTGGCCAGGAACACGGTGACCGGGACCCACCGGGGCGAGTACCGGGGGAGGCCGCCGACCGGCAGGTCCGTCACCTACGGGGAGATCTTCGTCTTCCGTTTCGAGGGCGGCCGGATCGCTGAGATCTGGGGCGTGGTCGACGTCTTCGCGCAGCTGCGCCAGCTGGGGGTTGTCTCGTGAGCGAACCAGCGTCCCGCACGTGTTTCGTGACCGGGACTGCCGAACGACGGCGGCCACACCGTCGATCTCGAGGCGCACGCCGTCACGCACGAGTTGCGTGACGACCGTCGTCCGGGCCGGAAGCCGCGGGCAGTCCGCGAAGAACTCGCGGTAGACCTTGTTGAAGGTCCCGAAGTCGGCCCTGTCCGCGAGGGAGCAGGTGCACTTGACGATCTGATCCTTCCTGCTGCCCGCGGCGACGACGACCGCGACGAGGTTGTGCAGAACCTGCCGGACCTGCGCGGAGAAGCCGTCCGGTATCTCGTGCGTGACGGGGTGGAGCGCGCCCTGACCGGACGTGAACACCAAGTCGCCGACCCTGACGGCCTGGGACAGGGGCGGCTCGGTGCCATCGGGGAAGCGGACGAAGGGGGCGTTGTCGGTGCGGATGCCTTCGATCACGCGGGCATTGTGCTGCGCATGGCCGCCCTCTCGGGAGCGGAAATCCCTTTGCCCGGATTCGCCGCGCCGGCCGACATTGAGACCATGCTCGGATTCGTCAGGACCGACAGCGCAGCCCTCGTTGCATGCCTGGGCGACCCGCGACGCACCACGGCGGCATACCGCGAGCTGCTGCGACGCGGGGAGCACGCGGTGGGCGCCATCCGGGCCGGCCTCCGTGACGGGAACCCCGCCGTCAGGGAGGGCTGCTGCCGGCTACTCGACCACCTGGTCGACACCGACTCGATGGGCGAACTCGTCGCCATGGCCGACGACTCCGACGCCCGCGTCAGGATCGCCGCGTTCCATGCCCTGGCCTGCGACCGGTGCAAGGGCGACACCTGTGCGCCAGGCGCGGACCAGGTCCTCGCGCCCGCGCTGCACCACCTGGCCGCAGACCCCGACCCGCACGTCCGGGCCATGGCTGCCGAGCTCGTCGGCAGGTTCGCCCGCTCCGACGCACGCGCCGCTGCCGCCTTGTTGGCATCCCAGGCCGACGACCCGAGTCCCGCGGTACGGAAGAAGGCGGGCTGGTACGCACCGGGCGGGCCCATCTACGAACGGCGCAGACGCGGTCCGGCGACACCGCCCTCCACGCCCCAGGGGCCGGCGAAGCCACCGGCGGACTCCGCAGGCGGATGAGCCTCGCCCCGCGGTCAGAGACTGGTCAGCAGGTCCTGGAGGGGAGCGGGCGCGCGGCCGGGGGCGAGGGCCTCGACGAGGACGCGGCCGTAGTGGATCTTGCGCCCCTTCTTCGTGCCGAGGAAGCGCCGCAACTGCTGGTGCGAGGTGCGGCTCCGTTGCGCGGGCTGGCGCAGGAAGGTCTGCAGGGCGCGCAGCTCGCCCTCCGCCCGCACGAGCTCCTCCACCCGTGTCACGCCCAGCGCACGGATGAGCTCGTCCTCGAGATCCGCCGCGCAGACGAAGAACCCGTGCCGTGCCGAGCCGGACCCCTCCAAGGCGCGGGCGTAATAGCCACGCTCCGCAGCGTCGCACAGTCCGGTGAGGCGCAGGCCCAGGCCGGGTGGTGGACCGAGGAGGCGGGCGAAGCGCCCCACGCTCATCGCGCCGCCGATGGACAGAACGCAGACGCCTTCGGCCGCCAGGTCGCGGTCGCGGCGCGCGGCCAGAGCCTCGACCGCCGCCACGTCGCTGAGCCCTTCGAGCAGAACAGCGGTCCGGACTGGCAGCCGCGCGGCCAGCTCGCGCGCGGGGTCGCCGGGGCCACCGGCCGCCCACGCGGTGACCGCCTCACGGAACGACCTCATGTCAGCCATGGGATGAGTCTCCGCCCTTGCCGGCCACCGCGGTAGGGAATTTCCCCCGCCGCCGACCGGGCGCCGCACAGTGGGCCCGCGGCGCGCTGCCCGCGAGATCGCCGCACCCGTCAGCTTCGCGTCCCCGGAAGGCCGGTGCGCCATGTGGGCCTGCCCGGCCACGAAGCGCGCGCGGCGATGCCGCGTCGGGGGATACCGGAGTTCCACGCCGACGCTCTGATCGGCGTCGCCCGCGCTTACCGCAACGGCGGTGCTGAGACGACGCCGGGCGAACTCGAGGACTTCACGGCCTCAGTCGCGGGCCGCGAGCGCCTCCAGCATGGCCCGTGCCGTGTCGGACGCGTCGTAGTCCTCGCTCACACCCGGAACCAGGATGATGTCGCCCTCGATGTGCCGGGAGCGCAGGGGCGCGATGGCCTGGTACTCCTCCGAGTCCCACCAGGCGCGTGCCCGGGACATCGACGGGAACCCGATCACGACGACATGCCCGGGCCATGCGCCTTCCTTGACCTCGTGCGAGCTGCCGTGGACGAGGAACCGGCCGCCGTACGGTGCGAAGGTGGCGGTGACGCGCGCGATGTACTCGGCGATCTCCGGATGCGGAGCGGCTTCCTGCAGGTGAGCGATCGCGTAGGCGGTCATGGTGTCCCTCCGTCGGTCGGCTGCATGCTGTCCACGATCTTGCCGCAGGTGCGTTCCGCGGTCGATGACCTTCCGGGTAATCAAGGCGCGGACCGGGACCCGCACCTGTCCGCGGGGTCTGTATCCAGCCACCGCCCGCGTATCCGGCCACCGCCCTGACATGGTGTTTTACAGTGGCTGGCAGCAGGTTTTGGCGATAACACCTGGGAGGAATGCGCGACCATGCCGACTGAAACGCTCGAGTTTCAGGTGGAGGCCCGTCAGCTGCTGCAGCTGATGATCCACTCGGTCTACTCCAACAAGGATGTCTTTCTGCGTGAGCTCGTCTCCAACGCTTCCGACGCGCTGGACAAGCTGCGTCTGGAGAAGCTGCGGGACGACTCGCTGGACGCCGACGTGTCCGATCTACACATCGAGATCGACATCGACAAGGAGGCCCGCACCCTCACCGTTCGGGACAACGGCATCGGGATGTCGTACGACGAGGTCGGGCAGCTCATCGGCACCATCGCCAACTCCGGGACCGCCCAGTTCCTCCAGGAGTTGCGGGAGGCCAAGGACGCCGCCGGTGCGGAGGGGCTCATCGGCCAGTTCGGCGTCGGGTTCTACTCCGGCTTCATGGTGGCGGACGAGGTCACCCTGGTCACCCGGCGCGCCGGCGAGAGCCAGGGCACCCGCTGGACATCCCGCGGCGAGGACACGTACACCCTGGAGCCGGTCGACGACGCGCCGCAGGGCACCTCGGTCACCCTCCACCTCAAGCCCGCCGACCCCGAGAACCAGCTCCACGACTACACCTCCCCATGGAAGATCAGGGAGATCGTCAAGCGCTACTCGGACTTCATCACCTGGCCCGTCCGGATGGTCCCGGAGCAGGGCGAGGGCGACGAGCCGCGCGAACCCGAGACGCTGAACTCGATGAAGGCGCTGTGGGCGCGGTCGCGTGACGAGGTGTCCGACGACGAGTACCACGAGCTGTACAAGCACATCGGGCACGACTGGCGCGACCCGCTGGAGACGATCCGGCTGCAGGCCGAGGGCACCTTCGAGTTCCAGGCCCTGCTGTTCCTCCCCGCGCACGCTCCCCACGACCTGTTCACGCGGGACTTCCGGCGCGGCGTTCAGCTGTACGTCAGGCGCGTCTTCATCATGGACGACTGCGAGGCCCTGCTGCCGCCGTACCTCCGCTTCGTCAAGGGCGTCGTCGACGCGGCCGACCTCTCGCTCAACGTGTCCCGCGAGATCCTCCAGCAGGACCGCCACATCGAGATGATGCGGCGACGGCTGACCAAGAAGGTCCTGTCCACCGTCAAGGACATGATGGCCAAGGACGGGGACCGATACGCCACGTTCTGGCGGGAGTTCGGCACCGTCCTCAAGGAGGGACTGGTCACGGACCCGGACAACCGTGACGCCATCCTCGCCCTCGCCTCGTTCGCGAGCACGCACGACGACACCGAGCCGACCACGCTGAAGAGTTACGTGGAGCGGATGAAGGACGGCCAGGACGACATCTACTACCTGACCGGCGAGTCCCGGCAGAGCATCGAGAACTCCCCGCACATGGAGGCCTTCCGGGACCGGGGGATCGAGGTGCTGCTGCTCACCGACCCCGTCGACGAGGTGTGGGCCGACGCCGTCGGCGAGTACGAGGGCAAGAAGCTGCGGTCCGTCGCCAAGGGGCAGATCGACCTCGACGCCAAGGACGACGACACCTCCGAGGGCGAGCGGGAGAAGCAGACCGAGGACTACGCCGGCCTGCTCGGCTGGATGAAGGAGCAACTGGACGAGGACATCAAGGAGGTGCGCCTGTCCTCCCGTCTCACCGTCTCCCCGGCCTGTGTCGTCTCCGACGCGAACGACCTGACCCCCGCGCTCGAGAACATGTACCGCGCGATGGGCCAGGAGGTGCCCCGCGCCAAGCGGATCCTGGAGCTCAACCCGGACCACCAGCTGGTGAAGGGTCTCAACCAGGCGTACAAGGAGCGCGAGGACCGCACGGAGCTCACCGAGAGCGCGGAACTCCTGCACGGGCTTGCGGTACTCGCCGAGGGCGGCTCGCCGAAGGACCCCGCCCGCTTTGTCAAGCTGATGGCGGCCCGCCTGCAACGCGTCCTGTGACCCGGCACCGCCCGAGTCCGGCGGCCCGTCCCGGGGGAGTGGGGCAGGCCGCCGCGCCCTCGACCTGGGCGGGACTGCTGTCCGGGACGTCGGGCGTCTCTGTTCCGGCGGCCACGGCATCAGCCCGGCCTGCACGAGCTGACTTCGCCTCAGGGTCTCGGATCGGCTCAGCTCGTCAGAGGAGCCGCCGCTCGTCGCCGTCGCAGGTAGCACAGCGCGCTCGCTGTGATGACCAGGGGCCACAGCAGGTACCGGCCCGTCATGACGAGGAGGGCCGCGACCGCGACGAGTGCGAGGAGCGCGCAACGGTGCGGCGGGCTGCCCCGGGGCAGGAGCCGTAGAGCGGCGGCCGTTCCCAGTGTGTACACGGTCACGAACGACCCGGTGGTGAGCAGCACGAGCGGCTGTGGGCCCACGTCGGCGACCGCGGTGGCGGCCAGGGCGAGGCCCGACAGTCCCGTCACCACCGCCAGGCTGCGGCGCGGCACCTCGCCGACGCCGCCGCCCCGGTCGAGCCAGGCGGGCAGCGCGCCGTCGCGACCGAGGGCGGCGCCCAGTCGGGCCGCGCCGGCGAAGTAGGCGTTCATCGCGCCGAGGGTGAGCAGCACGGCGGCGGCTGCGGCCAGCACGTGGACCGTGCCGCCGAT